>JAIDBM010000248.1 GCA_029056365.1 Muribaculaceae bacterium
TGTAATCGTTTCAATGTTCTCAGTTTTTGTCGCTCTCAGGTCGTTCCCGAAAGCGAGTGCAAAGTTACGCGGTTTTTCGCTCCCCGCCAAATCTTTTTGCGATTTTAACACTTATTTAACACTTCATGAGTGCAATTTTGTATTATAAGCGCAGCGAATACAAAGTTAACTCATTAATTTTGAACGTGCAAGAGAAATAACAAAAAAGAAGGCAAAAAGTTTGTATAAATTTATGAGTTCCCAACAATGCCATCAGCTTTTTTTTTGCTAACTTTGAAGTCGGATTGAAGTGCGCGTCCCCCCCCCTATAGTAAAAACATATTTCATAAAGCAACGACACGCATCATAGCATCAATATTATATTATGAGTAAATTCGTACATCTTCACGTACACACCGAATATTCATTGCTCGATGGTGTTGCTTCGATAGCATCGCTGGTCGACAAGGCCATGGCCGACGGCATGCCGGGCATGGCAATAACCGATCATGGCAACATGTTCGGAATAAAAGAGTATTTCAATTATGTAAATAAAAAAAACGGGAAAACCCTTGGAGCGATAAAAGACGCCCGGAAGGCACTTGACAAAGCCCGTGAAGAAGGCAACAACGAAGCCGTTGATGCAGCCGAGGCCGAAATAGCCGCCTTACAGAAAAAAATATTCAAACCCATATTCGGGTGCGAAATGTATGTAGCCCAGAAAACGCTTCATGAGCATGTAGATAAAAAAGACACCGGACGCCATCTTGTGGTGCTTGCAAAAAACGAAACAGGATATCACAACCTGATCAAACTGGTGTCGAAGGCATGGACCGAAGGCTTTTACTCACATGCGCGAACCGACAAACACGAACTGGCCCTTCACCGCGAAGGCCTCATTGTATGCTCGGCCTGTCTTGGCGGAGAAATTCCACGTTTACTTCAGGCCGGACAAATCGAGGAGGCCGAGCGCCAGGCGCGATGGTTCAAAGAAACTTTCGGCGACGACTATTACATAGAGCTCCAGCGCCACAAAGCCACGGTTCCGCGGGCCAACCATAATGTATACGAGATACAGAAGCAGATTGAACCTCAACTTATAGAACTGGCACGCAAACTCGACATAAAGATAATTGCTTCGAACGATGTGCATTTCGCCAATGAAGAAGACGCCGAGGCGCACGACCGACTGATATGCCTCTCGACCAACAAGCTGCTCAACGACGAAGGGCGCATGCTCTATACCAAACAGGAATGGCTTAAAAGCTCTGAAGAAATGAGCCGTCTGTTCGCCGACCTTCCCGAAGCTATCGAAAACACGGTTTCGCTGCTCGACAAAGTCGAAACCTACTGCATCGACCATGCGCCCATTATGCCTAACTTCGATATTCCGGCGAGTTTCGGCACAGAAGAAGAATATCGCAGCCGGATAACAGAAAAAGAATTGTTCGATGAATTCACGCAGGACGAGAACGGCAATGTGGTGCTGAGCGAGGAAGAGGCCAAAGACAAAATACGAAAACTCGGAGGTTACGAAAAACTCTACCGTATCAAATTCGAGGCGGACTATCTAAAAAAACTCGCTTACGAAGGAGCCGAACGCCGCTACGGAAATCCTCTGTCCGATGAACTGAACGAACGAATCAAGTTTGAACTGCACATAATGAAGACCATGGGTTTCCCCGGCTACTTCCTTATAGTGCAGGACTTCATCCGGGTAGGCCGCGAGGAACTCGGGGTAAGCGTAGGTCCGGGCCGTGGATCGGCCGCCGGCTCGGTTGTGGCCTATTGTCTGGGAATAACCCAGATCGACCCGATAAAGTACGACCTGCTGTTCGAACGTTTTCTAAACCCCGACCGAATATCCCTGCCTGATATCGACATTGACTTCGACGACGACGGACGTGCCGAAGTGCTCAAATACGTAACCCGCAAATACGGCGAGGAAAAGGTGGCCCATATAATCACCTACGGAACCATGGCGGCAAAATCGGCCATAAAAGATGTTGCCAGGGTTGTAAACCTGCCTCTGCCGGAAAGCAACCGCCTGACCAAACTCATTCCGGCCCGCATGCCCATGGTGAACGGCAAGGAATTAAAGCCCACCCTTCAGAACTGCTACGACCATGTAAAGGAATTCGAGCCGGAACTTAAAAGCAGCAACCCGCTCATTGTAGACACACTGCGCTACGCCCGACAGCTCGAAGGCAACGTGCGGAACATCGGCGTGCACGCATGCGGTGTAATAATATGCCGCGACGACATCACCGACTGGGTGCCTGTGAGCACAGCCACCGACAAAACGGAAGGCAAGCTTCTGGTAACACAATACGAAGGCCGCGTGATAGAAGAGACCGGACTCATAAAAATGGACTTTCTCGGGCTCAAGACCCTTTCCATTCTCAAAGAGGCTGTCGCAAACATCAAGCAGACCCACGGCATAGACATTGACCTCGACAATATTCCCATCGACGACCCGAAAACCTACGAACTATATACACAAGGCAAGACCATCGGCACATTCCAGTTCGAGTCGGCAGGCATGCAGAAATATCTGCGCGAACTAAAACCATCGACATTCGAAGACCTCATAGCCATGAACGCCTTGTACCGTCCCGGCCCAATGGACTATATTCCCGACTTCATAAAACGCAAGCATGGAGAATCGCCCATAATATACGACATACCCGAGATGGAAGTCTATCTCAAGGACACATACGGAGTAACCGTGTATCAGGAACAGGTGATGCTTCTGTCGCGCCTGCTGGCCAACTTCACCCGAGGCCAGAGCGACACCCTGCGAAAGGCCATGGGTAAAAAAATGATCGACAAGATGAATGCCCTTAAGGCACTGTTTCTTGAAGGCGGACAGAAAAACGGCCACGACCCGAAAATTCTTGATAAAATATGGGCCGACTGGGAAAAATTCGCCTCTTACGCATTCAACAAGTCGCACGCCACCTGCTACAGCTGGGTTGCCTTCCAGACCGCCTATCTGAAGGCAAACTATCCGAGCGAGTACATGGCAGCCGTACTGAGCCGGAACCTCACCGACATCACAAAGCTCACCGGCTTCATGGCCGAATGCAAGAGCATGGGCATAAATGTGAAAGGACCCGATGTGAATGAATCGTACAGTTCGTTCGGTGTCAACCGTCAAGGCGACATCCGTTTCGGACTGTCGGCCATCAAAGGTGTAGGCGGCAATGTGGTGCGCGACATTGTGTCGGAGCGTGACGCCAACGGTCCGTTCCGCGACATCTACGATTTTGTCGAACGTGTTCCGGCCGGCTCTGTCAACCGCCGCGTTTTCGAATCGCTGGCCATAGCCGGCGCCTTCGACTGTTTCGAGGGCATAAAACGCGAGGATCTTGTGGAACCGAACCACCGGGGCGAAGCCATGAGCGAACTTCTTCTGCGCTACGGCACTCAATACCAGACAATGAAACAAGCCAACGAAGTGTCGCTGTTCGGTGGTTTCGAAGAAGATATAAACACAGCCGGACGTCCGGAAATCCAGCCCGCGGTGCCATGGTCGAACATCGCCAGACTCGACAAGGAACGCGAACTTGTGGGCATGTACCTCTCGGCACACCCGCTCGACCCTTACTATATGGAACTGAATTTCGGAGTCAGCCATACCCTCAAGGCCCTTGCCGAAGATGCCCATGGCGACGGACAGGAAGTGAGCTTCGGCGGCATTGTCACTGCCTATAACGAGCGTACACTGCAAAGCGGTTCGCAGATGGGCATAATAAAACTCGAAGACTTCACCGGCACACATGAAGTAGTGTTCTTCAACCGCCAGCTTCTGGATTTCAGAAAATTCGGCCAGGAAGGTCTGCCTCTTCTCATCCGTGGCGTATACCGCAGGAATGCACGTGGCGAAATCCGCTTCAACATCGGCACAATCGAACTGCTTGAGGAGGTAAAAGGCACCATGATAAACGGCCTGACCGTAACTCTGGCACTTGACTCACTGAAAGGCGAGGCCATGGATATACTGAACGACAAAATAAAATCGGCAAAAAATGGCGATTGTAAGCTAAATTTGCGTATCTTTGACCCCGAAATAAACCGATCGGTGAATCTTGCCTCAGGCGTACGCATCGAACTCGACCGTAAACTTGTGGAAGACCTCGATGGAATTCCCGATGTATCATATCAAGTACAAACAGCATAAATTATTATTACAATGGCATTTACATTTACAGACTCTAACGTAGAGGAAATCATCGCCAGCGGCAAACCGGTGATGATCGACTGCTGGGCAACCTGGTGCGGCCCCTGCATGGCTCTGGCTCCGGTAATCGATGAACTGGCCGAAGAATACGCCGACCGCGCAGTCATAGGCAAGTACAACGTAGAAGAAGAAGGCGACCTTAGCAACACCTACCGCATCATGGCCCTTCCGACTATACTTTTCTTCAAGAACGGCGAAAGAGTCGACCGTCTCACAGGTTCACAGACCAAAGACACTCTCAAGGCCAAAATCGAAGAACTGCTCAAATAAGCCTCCGCGACATAAAGAATGCGCCCCGGAAATCCGGGGCGCATTCTTTATGTCGTATACCATTGTACGATCACACATTATGCAGGGTATGTCCCATCCGCTCCTTCTTGGTGAACATATATCTGGTGTTCTCTGGCTTCGGAGTTACCTCTATAGGCACATTCTCCACCACTTCAAGGCCATATCCTTCAAGACCTACCCTTTTCGTGGGGTTATTCGTCATCAGGCGCATTTTCCTTACTCCAAGCATGCTCAGTATCTGGGCGCCGACACCATAGTCGCGCTCATCTGCCCTGTGACCGAGGTGAATATTGGCGTCCACCGTATCAAGCCCCTGCTCCTGCAGTTTATAAGCCTTTATCTTATCCATCAAGCCAATGCCGCGACCCTCCTGACTCAGATACACCAACACGCCACGGCCCTCGCGCTCAATCATGCGCATGGCCTCATGAAGCTGCTCGCCACAGTCGCAACGGCGCGATGCGAAAATATCGCCTGTGGCACACGATGAATGCACGCGCACCAGCACCGGATCACCATCGGACACATCGCCCTTGATTACAGCAATGTGTTCAAGTCCGTTATCTTTCTGCCGGAAAGGAATCAGACGAAAATGCCCGTAGTCGGTGGGCATATCCACCTCAACGCCCTTTTCAACCAGCTGCTCATGTTCGATACGGTAGGCTATAAGATCTCTGATCGAAACAAGGCGCATTCCCCATTCATCGGCACGGCGACGCAATTCCGGCAGACGGGCCATTGAACCGTCGTCGCTCATAATCTCCATCAGTGCCGCAGCCGGCTGCAAACCTGCAAGACGGGCAAAATCAACCGCCGCTTCAGTGTGTCCGCTGCGCTTCAGCACTCCCTGGTCCTGTGCGAACAGCGGATTTATATGTCCGGGGCGACCAAATGTGGCCGGAGTCGACATAGAATCGGCCAGCGCACGGATAGTGGCGCACCGGTCCTGAATGCTCACGCCGGTGCTGCAACCCTCGAGTTTGTCGACAGTGACAGTGAACGGAGTGCCGAGCACCGAAGTGTTGTCATCGACCTGCGGTGCCAGATTCAGCTGGGCACACCGTTCAAGAGTGATGGGCGCACAGAGCACACCTCTGGCATTTTTGAGCATGAAATTAACCTGCTCAGGAGTGATTTTCTCTGCCGCGACAATAAGGTCGCCTTCGTTTTCACGGTCTTCATCGTCGACCACCACTATCATTTTGCCTTCGCGGAAATCGGCGATGGCATCTTCAATCTTGTCGAGTTTGATTTTCTGGTTCATCTTGAGATTCTGTATTGAGGATGAAAGAATTATCATTTGTAGAAATAATGCGGGTCAGCTCGGCCGAAGCATCGGCCATTGCAGCCAGACTCCGCCGTGTGACCTTGAACGGGTATCTGTTAAGGCGTTCTATCACAGCAGTATTACGCGAATTCGACAGATAGTCGATCATTACACTCATAGTCTGCTGCACCGGGCGCAAAGGCGACTTCACAAAACAACGCAGCACAGGGTTCATGGCCTTGTATTGCGACATTGCCACGGCAATGGCCTCAGACAACGCGGACACAAGTTCGCCGGCCCGCTCAGGCTGCACATCCTCCATTATCACCTCCTTGACTTCAAGGCTGCGTTTATCCTGCCGTCCGGCAATACTGCGAAAAAAATTCCGGTAAGCATCGAAATTAAACACTGCCGAATCGCCCACCGCCTTATAAGTGAAAAACACTCCCAACGGCAGCAACACGGCCGTGCTGAGCCATATGCCTTCCCATACCTCGAGTTTGCCGTCACGGGCCATCTTATATCCGGCGTTGTCGAATATATAGTACACTATAAACAGAATCACCGATATAACCAGCGGAGTGCCAAGGCCACCTTTCTTGATTATGGCACCAAGCGGCGCACCTATAAAAAAGAAAATTATGCAGGCAATCGACAATGTGAACTTTTTGTGCATTTCTATGCCATGGCGTCGGAGCGATTTTTCCTGGTCGGTGAGAATCACCTGGCGGAATTCATAATCCTGCCTCAGACGTTTGGCCGTGGCAATCGCCGTAGCGACATAAGATTTGGCCCGGGAGGCATCGGGAGCATTGAATATCGAGTCAATGTCGATCGGAGCCGCCATGGCCACAGGCATGCGTCGTACTTCCGTAGCCGAATCGCCCTCGGTAAGCGCCACCACAGGATTCACGCCTGCAAACGGACGGGCGAGCAATTCATCGGCGAAGCTGTTGCCAAGTGAATCAACCTTACGTCCGATTGAGTCGATGGAGTGCCGCAGCTGGGCTATGTTCTTACCAACATACTGACTGCGCATATTGCTCTCGTCCATACGGTTGAAATTAGCATCGAATGTGAAATAAACCTGTTTGTCCGAGAAGTTTTCTCTGCGGAAAGGCAGATAGCCCGATGAAGGAAGCCCCATGGAATTGTTACGCAGATTCTCGAACATCTCGCCACTGTAAAAATGCAGGAACAGGCGGGTTTTGTCTTCTGTGAAACTCAGTCTGGCCGAGTCGGCAAGTATCACGCGCGAATTGTCCAGCCCCTGGCTCACATCATAGATAGTGACATCGTAGAGCATGCCTGTATCCGGGTCTTTTCTGTCGACATACAGATTTATACCCGGAATCTGGTCATAGAACGAACGTTCGGGAATCTCAACCTCAGGTGATTTCTGACGCACAGAAAACAGCAGGGTCCACATTTTCGCCTGTGCCACCGGCAACACATTGTTCTGAAAGAAGAAAGCGCCCATGGCCACCAGCACCATCAGCACTATCAGCGGCCGCATTATTCTGAAAAGGGATATGCCTGCCGCCTTCATCGCAGTAAGTTCAAACTTCTCGCCGAGATTTCCAAAGGTCATCAGCGATGCCAGCAGAACCGCCAGCGGCAATGCAGTAGGCACCATGGTAAGTGCGGCATAAAAAAAGAGTTCACCTATCACGTCCATACTCAATCCCTTGCCCACCAGATCATCGACATAGCTGAACAGGAACTGCATCAGCACTATGAACAGGCATATGAAAAACGTCATTGCGAACAGCGGCAGAAAGCGCTGCAGC
>JAIDBM010000249.1 GCA_029056365.1 Muribaculaceae bacterium
CCGCGCTGAATCACTATATCGATTCGCTCAAACTCCTGATTGTGCGCAAGGCCGACGGTGCCGACGGCGACCCCGACAACATATTGAACCGCGATGATCTCGAGGCGGCGTCGGTGGTGATGCTGTCGCCACGCAATCCGCTGGGCGAACAGCTTCGCGGACGCATCGACCGGTTCCGTGAATATATCAACGGCATTGTGAGCGACCCTGCCAAGCAGCAGGCCATCAACGCCACACTTTCCACCGCATCGGCACAGCAGGCAGGCACGCTTGCCCCGAAGCTGTGGGAGGAAGTGAAATTCGAACAGCAGCCCGCGATAGCGGCCGTGACCATCCTCGCCAAAATGCAGAGCGACCTGCTCAATGCCGAGGGCGAGGCGCTTTCGACGTTGCTCTCGCAGGTGGATGCGGGCGATGTGCGTGTGAACGAGCTCAACGCCTATGTGCTGCCGCAGTCGCGTCTGGTGATGCGCGGTGGCAAATACAGCGCCAACATCGTGCTGGCGGCTATCGACACCACGGCCCGTCCGACGGTGTATATAGGCGGAAACCGACTGTCGAACGACCGGGGCCTTTACGAGGTCAACGCCGGCTCGACCGGTAATTTCACCTACAGCGGCTATCTTGAGGTGCCCCACGGCGACGGATCGGTTACGAAACATCAGTTCACATCGTCGTATACCGTAATCGAGCCTATGGCCACGGTATCGGCCACGATGATGAATGTGCTCTACGCCGGTATCGACAACCCCATAAGCATAGGCGTGCCCGGTGTGGCCATGAGCGATATTTCCGCATCGATTTCCAACGGCTCGCTCGTGCGTAGCGGCGACCACTGGGTGGCCCGTCCGGCCGGTGTGGGCAAGGAGGCGGTGGTTACCGTCACAGCCACTATCGACGGCCGCAGCACCACGGTAGCCACTACTTCGTTCCGTGTGCGCAAGCTTCCTGACCCTACCGCATATATAGCATATAAAGGTGCCGACGGCAACATCGACCACTATAAGGGAGGCAAAGGCTTTGCCAAGGCTTCGCTGATGGCGGCCGACGGGCTGGAGTCGGCTATCGACGACGGCCTGCTCGACACCCGTTTCAAGGTGATTGGCTTCGAGACCGTGTTCTTCGACCAGATGGGCAACGCCATTCCGGAAGTAAGCGACGGGGCAAACTTCTCGCAGCGCCAGAAACAGCAGTTCCAGCGCCTGAGCCGGGGAAA
>JAIDBM010000025.1 GCA_029056365.1 Muribaculaceae bacterium
GCAGGGCATCGACGAGTTCGAATTTCGTGCGGCATACATTTTCGATGGAGCCGAACGATTCAAGATGCTGCGGACCTACAGCGGTAACGACTCCGACCTGCGGATGAACCAGGTCGCATATCTCCTTGATGTCGCCCACGTTTTTGGCGCCCATCTCCACTATAAACACTTCGTTGTAGGGCTTCAGCATTTCGTTTATCGTGCGTGTCACCCCGAGCGTGGTGTTGTAGCTGCCCGGTGTCATGAGGGTGTCGAAGTGTTCCGACAATATGCGGTAGAGATAGTGTTTGGTGCTGGTTTTTCCATAACTGCCGGTAATTCCAACAATTTTCAGCTGAGGCATCGACTGCAGTTTTGAAGCAGCGCTGTTGTAGAACCGACGGTTGATAGCCTTGTCGACCGGCGTGAGAATCCACACCGAGGCGAACATAAACAGGTGTGAGGCGCAATATGTTCCGAGCACGTCCACAGCGGCGCCGTAGAGTGCCGTTTCAAGGCCATGTCCTGCGAATGCCACAAACGACACGCAGGCAGTGGCAAGGGCAAGGACTGCGGCCACTGCATATATCCGGCGTGCACGCGGGGTCCAGGCCAGAGGCTTTTTGTATTTCTTTCGCCATAGTCTCACCGCCGTAAAAGCTCCGAACAGCAGCATCAGGGTCTGTGCTCCGAGGGCGTGCCGGAACATCGACAGGGCTATGAAAAACACAACCAGACCCAGCAGACGCCACGGAGCCGTAGAATCGCCGCTTTCCCGCAGCCAGCGGCTGTATCGTTCATGACGGTAGGAGTTCTGCTGCAGCATCATAAGGTCGCGGCTGAATTCCATGGCAGTGCCGGCCACAACGCAAATCAGGGTTATTATCGAATATGCAATCATGATTCTTTATTGCTTAGAAAAGCCCGCAGCACTGCCGCGAACTGATATGGATTGTCAAGAAAACTGTAATGGCCGCAGCCGGGGAACACAACCAGACCTGCATCGGGTACGAGCGACTCAATTTTTTTTGCGTCTCTTACCGGTGTGGCGGTGTCGTTCTCGCCGTAGACAAGCAGTGTCGGAGCCTTGATCGAAGGCATAACATGGCAGAGGTCTTCGTTCACCACTTTCGACAGTATGGCACGCATACGCGGCGACGCTGCCTGATAGTCGGCCGACCCGCGCCTGGCCCGCTCTGCCTCTATCCGCCGTGCTGCGCCTTCACGGCCATATATCACACGGTATAGCAGCTTCATGAATTTAAAACTGTACACCTTTATATAATAACTCAGCGGACGGACGGGTTTTACTCCGGCCGCATCTACAAGAACGAGTCGGTCGACCCGATTGCGGCTGGCATACAGAATCCCCACCCTGCCTCCGAACGAATGGCCCAGCAGAACAGGATTGTCGATTCCCTTTGTTTTCACAAACTCCTCAATAGCGCGGGTATATTCCTCAACACCCCATACTGCCGCCGGCTCCGGCGACTGGCCGAATCCCGGAAAATCGATATTGTAGACCCGATGGCTCTCCGCGGCCACATTCTCGACCGATGCCAATGTATCGGCACTGCACCCCCATCCATGCATCAGTATCATGGGGGCGCCTTCTCCGCTTACGGTATATGCAATGCGGCTTCCGTCGCTGAGTTCTATATATTCGCGCATTATTACGGTAGGTATGTAAAACAAACAACAAAATTACTCATTTTTTTCCAATCTGCAAAAAAGATTCCGCCGGTCGAAGCTCCGGTCGCTGTTCCGTATCTGAACTTTATGCACCGCTCCTTGTTATAGCTGTGTGAAATTAATCAAACACTGAAATATCATGAGCGAATTTACCAACCTTATCAATCAGTCGAAACCAACTCTGGTTGATTTCTTCGCAACCTGGTGCGGCCCCTGCAAAATGCAGGCTCCTGTTCTCGAACAGGTAAAAAACAGCGTTGGCGATACAGCCAACATCATAAAAATAGACATCGATAAGAACGAGGACCTGGCAATGCGCTACAACGTGCGGTCGGTTCCGACTCTTATTCTGTTCAAAGACGGAGAAGCCGTATGGCGTACCGTAGGGCTTCAACAGGCCGATGTGCTCATCGGAAAGATAAAGGAGCATATTCCCGACAAAAGCGATAACATCTGACATATACATCGGGCCACGGCAGCTTGCCGTGGCCCGATGTATATGCTGTATGGTCGTTAACGTGGAAGCACGTCGATGTTCAGCGCCTCATATGCGCGGTCGGCCTTAGCCCGTGCCGCCTCCACACTGTTGTCTGTGGCAAGAATCACGGCCATTCGGCGATGTCCTTTGATTTCAGGCTTGCCGAAAATACGTATCTGCACTCCCGGTTCGGCAAGCGCCTTGTCGAGATTGTCGATTACAATCTTATCGGTATCGCCTTCGACAACCACGGCACGCGAAGCCGACGGGCCATAGAAGCGTATCGCCGGAACCGGCAGACCGAGGAGCGCTCTGGCATGAAGTCCGAACTCACTCATGTACTGAGAAATCATGGTAACCATGCCGGTGTCGTGCGGACGCGGTGAAACCTCGCTGAAAATCACCTGGTCGCCCTTTATGAACAGTTCCACACCGAATATGCCATATCCTCCGAGTGCATCGGTAACCTTGCGGGCAATTTCTCTGGCGCTTTCTATGGCGGCTGCGCTCATTGGCTGGGGCTGCCAGCTGTATCGATAGTCGCCGTTCACCTGTATATGGCCTACCGGCTCACAGAAAGTCGTGCCGCTGCACGAACGCACGGTAAGCAATGTTATCTCATAGTCGAAATCAACAAAACCTTCCACTATCACCCTGCCGGCTCCGGCACGGCCGCCTTCCTGGGCCTCATGCCAGGCGGCATCGATGTCATCGGCTGTCTTCACTGTCGACTGGCCATGGCCCGAAGAACTCATCACAGGCTTCACCACGCAGGGCAGACCGATTTCTTCGATAGCCTTGCGGAATTCCTCATATGTGTTCGCAAAACGGTAAGGCGATGTGGTTATGCCAAGTTCCTCTGCGGCAAGACGGCGGATTCCCTCGCGGTTCATTGTGAGCCATGCGGCTGTGGCAGTAGGCGTTACATTATATCCTTCCTTTTCAAGTTCCACAAGCACGGGGGTGGCTATGGCTTCTACCTCAGGAATGATATGGTCGGGTTTTTCAAGCTCAATAATCCTACGCAGTTCATCGGGGTCGAGCATGTTGAACACATGGCTGCGGTGAGCCACCTGCATTGCGGGAGCGTTGGCATAGCGGTCGCACGCCACTACCTCCACTCCGTAACGCTGAAGTTCGATTGCCACTTCTTTTCCAAGTTCGCCGCTTCCGAGCAGCAGGGCCTTACAGCCCACAGGGGTCATTACAGATCCTAATTTTGCCATTTTATAATATGTCTGGTTTGGTTTTGCCCTGCAAAGTTAGCAAAAATTTCCGGATTGGCATATACCGGTGGCTTTTCGATTGCATTTCCGTATTGTACGTCGTACGGCTATTCCTGCCCGAACTCACGGTGCAGTTCTTCGAAGCGTGCGAGAGTCTGCTCGCCGAGGCGGGCCATGGTGGCACGCACCTGCTGAAGCGTCTTGCGCTTTTCGCCCCGCGATTTTGAGTAGAATTTGTCGGCATAGCATATGAGCCGTTCCAGTGTGGTATGCGGCATGTAGTCGCCCGGCGGCAGCGGCAGGCCCCGGTCGGCAATGTCCGATGGAGTTAGTCCTGTTCCTGTGTGACTCATGGCCACACGCACTATTTCATCGGCAACGCCCTCGTTGCGCAAAATCTCGGCTCCGACTATGCCATGCCGTATATACGGCTCGCTGCCGCGACATTCTATTCCGGGGGCATCGGTGCGCAGTATGCCAATGTCGTGCAGCATGGCGGCATCCTCCACCAGTGCGGCATCGAGCGGCAGGCGTTTGTTACGCATTATCTCCAAAGCCAGATCGGCCACTTGCCGGCTATGCGAAACCAGGACCTCGCGAAGGCGAGATCCTGGTGCATAATATTTATCGATAATCTGCGGATATACCATTTATTCAACCATAGTATTCCATCCGTATACATCGGGTTCGATGCCGTAGCGGATATCGTTGAGCTTGCGATAGAGAGCCGTGGTTACAGGACCGGGCTTACCGTCTTTTGAAATCACATATTTCTTACCGGTATCAAGGTCGTCGATTTCTCCTACCGGCGATGCCACGGCCGCAGTGCCGATGGCAGCGGCTTCGGTGCATTGTTCAAGCTCGTCGACAGTTATATGACGGCATTCGACTTCTATTCCCATGTCGCGGGCCAGTGTCTGCAGGCTCATGTTGGTTATACTCTGCAGAATCGACTCGCTTGCCGGAGTGATGTATTTTCCGTCTTTCACGGCAAAGAAGTTGGCCGGACCGCATTCATCGAGATATTTCTTTTCCATCGGGTCGAGGAAGAGCACAGCCGAGTATCCGTTGTCATGTGCCATTTCGCTCGCTTTGAGAGCCGCCGCATAGTTGCCGCCGCATTTGAAACGTCCGGTGCCACGCGGTGCCACGCGGTCGTACTGGCGGGTGATGCATATGTTGGTGCAGCCGAAACCGGTTTTGAAATACGGCCCTACTGGAGTAACCAGCACCATGAACAGGTAATCATCGGCGGCTTTGACTCCGATGCGGGGGGTCAGACCGATTTCAAGCGGACGGATATAAAGTGATGCTCCGCTTTCATAGGGCGGCAGAAGATGCTCGTTGAGCTTTACCGCCCGTACGCACATCTCGCGGAACAGATCTTCCGGCACAGGAGCCATAAGAAGTCCCTCGGCCGATTCACGCATACGGCGGGCGTTCTCCTCAAGACGGAATATTCTGATTTTGCCGTCCGCGCCGCGGAAAGCCTTGAGGCCCTCGAATATCTCCTGACCGTAATGCAGCGTGGTAGCCGCTATGTGGAGATTCACTGTTTCTTCAGATGAAACCTCAATTTCACCCCATTTTCCATTTCGGTAGTAGCAACGGAGGTTGTAGTCAGCCGGATAGTATCCAAAAGGCAGGTTGCTCCAGTCAATTTCGGTTTGCTTAGTCATTTCTTCGACAACTTTGGGTTATAGTTAGTATGGGACCGCCGACCGGCTCTGGCTTCAGCAGCCACGTCGACTTGCGACTGCAAATATAATCAATAAATCAATATGAACTGCATTTGGCGCGTTTTTTTTTAATCCGTCCTCAAGATTTGCCCCGCAGGAGATGCCGGAGCAAAAAAAATTGAGTAACTTTGCGCCGCAATGTCGCGAGCGTGGAAAATATTCCGTTTTATCGCGGTGACCCTGCTGCTTGTGGCAACGGGGCTGCCCGTAGGTTTGTATATCGCCCTGTCGACCCCATGGGCGCAGGACCAGCTGTGCCGTGTGGCCTCCGAAGAGCTGTCGGCCCTGCTGAGCACCGATGTGAAAATCGAACGTGTGGCGTTGCATCCGTTCAACCGCATATCGGTGTACGGTCTTTCGGCCGATGACGATTTCGGGAACCGCGCAATGGGAATAAGTGAAATCAGCGCCGGCTTCGAACTGCGCCACTTTCTCACAAGCGGCAAAATGGTGATTGACTACGCCCTTGTCGACGGCGCCGACATTAATATCTATAAGCTTACTCCGGATGCTCCGCTGAACATAGCCGGTATTCTCGACAAACTACGCAGCAAGGACAAAAGCAAGCCGCCAACACGGTTCGACCTCAAGATAAACACCGTGATACTGCGTAACGCCCGCCTGCGCTACGACGTGCGCTCTATACCCGGACGCAAAGGCTTCGACCCTAACCACATGAGCCTTACCGGACTAAATCTCAACGCATATATTCCGCGACTGAGCAACGACCAATATACCGTGGAAATCGACCGCCTGAACTTTCGCGAAGGCAAAGGATTCGTTCTCACCGACTTCCGCACAAGAGCCGATGTGCGCAGCAACGGCATCGACCTTTCGGGCCTGAACGTGGAGCTGCCGAATTCAAAAATAGCGCTTGCTCCGGTACACCTCGGTTTCAACCGGTTCGAACAGATTCCTGACGTGATTTCACGGACACTAACACGCATACAGATTCTAAACGGAAGCAACCTCTATCTGCCCGACCTGCAGGCTATAGTTCCGGTTCTTGCCGATGTGCCCGTGCATATCGACATCGACCTGCTTGCCGAGGCATCGCTGTCGGAAATAAAAATTCACAATCTTGATATAACCGACCGCAACGGTACGGCCGGCGTCAGCATGAAAGGCAACGCGGCGCATTTCGCCGACACAATACCTGTGATGTTTGACATCGAGTCTCTTGCCCTGCACGGCAACGGCATGGAACTGACCAGACTTGCAGCCCCTCTGCTGCATGGAAAGAAAATACCCGATGCAATACAACGTCTGCCGGCATTCACTCTCAAGGCCTCGGCCGAGGGTTCCCCGGAAAAGGGCTGGATTGAAGCAGAACTGGCAACCTCCGCCGATGCCATATATATATGTGGCGACTACAGCGCCGACAACACATTCCGGCATGTGGCGTTCAATGCCGATGTAAATGTAAAAAACATAAACCTCGCACAGATTAGCGGACAGAAAAAGCTGGGCATGGTTTCCGGCGCACTGCACGCGCACGGACGAGTCGACAACGGCCGTTTTACAGGCAATGCCGAACTGCTGTGCGACCGGCTGGGTTTCAACGGTTACGACTACTCGGGAATAAATGCGACATTGAACATGGACCGCGAGAACATAGCCGCCGACATCAGTGTCGATGACCCCGGCGTAAGCTTAAGATTCTCCGGCGATTGCTACTATGCCTCAAAGCAAAAACGACTGCAGGCCACAATGGCTCTGGATAATTTCGACCCGCACTCACTGAAACTTACCGACAGATATCCGGGATACTCACTCAAGGCGGATATATCGGCTGAAGCCGCCGGCAGTAATATCGACGATGCCACAGGCTTGCTTACCATCGAGAACATAAGTTTCGACGGGCCGGAAAAAAATCTGGCCCTCGAATGCCTGCAGATAGAACTCGACCGGGAATTCGACCACTCGGAACTTACGGTAAATTCCGACATACTCAACGGACAGGCCTCCGGAAACATATCATTCAGCTCCCTGGTTCCCCAGATAAGCGACATGGTTTCCGACGTATTCCCGGTTTTGGCCGGACAAAAGCCTTACAAAAACCTGCCGAACAGATTCAACTATGAATTCACGCTGAGCGAATCCGGTTCAATTACCGACTTTTTCAACATTCCGGTTAAAATAATATCGCCGGTGAGCATCAGCGGCACCATTGATTCCAACTCCCGACATGCCGATTTCAGCCTTGACGCGCCTTACCTGCAGCAAGGCGACAAAATAATAGAGAATACCGCCCTGATAGCGCGTCTGGACGGAAATGAATCGGAAGCCCTTGTTTACGGCACCACAAAAATGCCCACAAAAAAAGGACCGCTCGCTCTGGTTTTTACCCTCGACGGACTCCAGAACCGTATCGACTCGCACTTCGACTGGATGATAGAACGAAAAATTCCAATCAACGGCAAAATCGACTTCTCTACTCTTCTGAGCCGCAACGACGACGACCAGTCGCTGATTGTGGATGTGGACTTCAACCGGAGCGACATCACTTTCGGCAATGATGTATGGGAAATAAAACCGTCCAGGCTAAAGTACAGCGCCGGAAAAATAGCAGTGGACAATTTCAGTCTGAGCGCTCCAAGCCAGACGATAGCCATTGACGGAATTGCAGGAGCCGACAGCGAAGACTCCCTGAGAGTAGGTCTCGACAACGTGGAACTGATTGAAATATTCGAGACTCTTGAAATCGACAAGGCCCTCATAGGCGGACGTGCCTCCGGTGTTGTAACCGGCAACGCACTGCTGTCGAAAACGCCTGTTATCCAGACCGAACGCCTGTATGTGGAAAATATCGGCTACAACCGCTGCACTCTCGGAAACGCCGAAGTAAAGGCGCATTTCAACAACGAACGCCAGTCGTTCTACCTCGATGCCGACATCGAAGAACCCGACGGCCGGCACAGCCATATATACGGCGACATATTCCCGGCTACCGAATCGCTCGACATTTCTTTTGACGCCGACCGCGTACGGGTAGGTTTCATGCAGCCGTTCATGAGCGCGTTCGCAAGCTCGATCGACGGTTACGCCTCCGGACATGCACGCCTGTTCGGAACATTCAAATACATCGACATGGAAGGCGACATCTATGCCGACTCCCTGCAGATAAAAATCGACTTCACCAACACCCGATACAGCGCATCCGACAGCATCCGCCTCCGTCCGGGCCTGATTGAAGTCAAAAACGTTACAGTAAAAGACCCCGAAGGACACACCGCCCTTCTGAACGGCACTGTAAAGCACAAATTCTTCAAAGAACCGGTGTTCGACTTCGCCGTGACCGATGCCCGAAACTTCCTGAGCTACGATGTGGATTCGAAACTCAGCCCCGACTGGTACGGACGTGTATACGGCAACGGCTCGGCATTCATAAACGGATGGCCGGGTGTGGTGAACATCAGCGTGAGCATGACCACAGCCCCGCGTTCCCGATTCACCTTTGTGCTCTCCGACCAGCTGATTGCCGATGAGTATTCGTTTATCACCTTCCGCAAAAAAGCCGGTATTGAAGCCGACACCCCTGAACGACCCGACGATGTGCCCCGGGAGGTTCATCTGGCACGACAGAAGGCCGCCGAACAAGCCGAAGACTCCCCATCGGCCTACAACATGGACATACAGGTTGACATCACACCCGATGCCGCAATGACCATAGTGATGGACCCCGTAGGCGGCGATGAAATCAAAGCCACCGGAGCAGGAAACCTGCGCCTTACATACGGTTCTCTGAACAACGACCTCCGCATGTACGGAGTGTACACTCTTGAGAACGGAAGCTACAACTTTACCCTTCAGGATATCATAATCAAGGATTTCACCATAAACCAGGGCAGTTCGATTGCATTCCACGGCGATCCGTACAACGCCCAGCTCGACATCAGGGCCGTATATCAGGTGAACGCCAACCTGAGCGACCTCGACGAATCGTTCCTGCAGGACAAAGACCTTAACCGAACCAATGTGCCCGTACAGGCGCTGATGATGGTGAAAGGCGACATGCGCCAGCCCGACATCAGTTTCGACCTGCTCTTCCCTACCCTCAACGAAGACATATACCGGAAGGTGCACTCGATAGTAAGCACCGACGACATGATGAACCGGCAGATAATATATCTTCTGGCTCTGAACCGCTTCTATACTCCCGACTATATCGCCTCAACCACCAAGGGAAGCGAAGTGTTCGCTGTTGCATCGAGCACTATCTCAAGCCAGCTCAGCTCGATGCTCGGAAAACTGAGCGACCACTGGAGCATAGCCCCGAATCTGCGCAGCGACCGGGGCGACTTCAGCGATGTCGAAGTCGACGTGGCCCTTTCAAGCAGGCTGCTCAACAACCGGCTGCTGTTCAACGGAAACTTCGGCTACCGCGACAAATCGCTGAACACAAATCAGTTTATCGGCGACTTCGACATCGAATACCTGCTCAACCGCAGGGGTTCGTGGCGGCTGAAGGCCTACAACCGGTATAACGACCAGAACTACTACGTGCGCACTGCTGCCACGACTCAGGGCATAGGAATTATGTTCCGCAAGGACTTCGACGACTTTTTCAAATTCCTGCGCCCGCGTCACAAGGCTGCGGAGGCAGCTCCCGCCGATTCGATACCGGCCACCGATGGCACGCAGTTCCAAAAAAACACTGAAGCAGATGAATAGCGGTGACGATTATCCGTGCCGTCAACAACACAACAAGCAAATTCCATTACAGAACACATGATACAGATAATAATTCGAAACGAGAGTGAAAAATACAGTGTGGCCGAACTGGTACAGATGGCTGTTGAAGGCGGTTGCCGCTGGATACGGCTTGACCTCCCGGACGCCGACGAAGCCTTCATGCGTGAACTCGGCGAACTGATAATTCCGCTTTGCCGCGAGGCGGGTGTGATGCTCACTATCGACGACCAGCCTGAAATCGCACGGAAAGCGGGGCTCCACGGCGTTCATCTCGCCGACAAGAAGTTCAACCCCATAGCGCTTCGCGAAGAATTCGGCGCCGAAGCCGTGATTGGAGTCACGGTTTCGGAGGTCAGCTCGGCCATCGCCATGGCTAAAGCCGACATCGACTATGTGCAGCTGCCGTCGGACTTCGATGCCGACCGCATAGCCGCATTCATGACCGACCTGCGCGAAATCGACCGCAACTACCCCGTTGTGGCCAATGGCGACGACTATGCCGGATGTATCGGCGCCCTGCTGGCTCTGGGAGTATCCGGCGCCGTAATAGGCGCTCCGGTCTACAAGTCTGACAATCCGGTGGAAGCAACCCGCTCAATTCTCAGCCAACTCGGCTAAGACGGCTCTGAACCATGGCGTCCCAGAAGAGTAATTTCACTTTGCGCATCATACTGCCGGTGTTCATAGGCCTGGCTGTGGTGGCCTGGCTCTTCCACGATGATTTCAATGCCGAAGTATGGCGCAGCCTGAAATTCGATTTCCATACAGCGGCAGCTATAATTGCCGCAGTGATATTCATGGCCGGACGCGATTTCGGCCTGGCCTGGCGTTTCCGCACCATCACCGACCGGCAGCTGTCGTGGCGGCGAGCCTTCAGAGTCGACCTGATGTGCGCCTTCACATCGGCCATAACACCGTCGGCAGTAGGCGGAAGTGCGCTGGCAGTGTTCTATCTCAACCGCGAGGGAGTGAGTGTGGGACGCGCCACAACACTTACACTGACAACCCTGCTGCTCGACGAATTGTTTTTTGTGGTGTTCTGTCCGGTGCTGTTTCTGCTGTTGCCTTCCGATGCCTTGTTCGGAAGCGGGCAGCAGAATCTGTTTCTCGACTCGGTGCAGATAGTTTTCTGGCTTGTATATTCCGGCATTGTGGCCTACACCATACTGCTGTTCTGCGGCATACTGCTGTGGCCACACAAAGTGGAGTGGCTTCTGAACAGGATATTCACCTGGCGGCCACTGCGCCGATGGAGCGCCGGCGTGGCCGAAACCGGCCATAACATCGTGGCTACATCGGCATGGGTACGGTCGTGCTCGCGCCGCTGGTGGCTTAACGTGTTCGGAGCCACAGTAGTTTCGTGGTTCTCGCGCTATCTGGTTGTGAACGCCTTGTTCTGGGGTTTCGTTCCGGCAGCCTCGGGTTTTCTTGTGTTCGGACGCCAGTTCGTGGTATGGGTGCTCCTGATGATAAGCCCTACTCCCGGAGGCAGCGGAGTAAGCGAATGGCTTTTCACCACTTATTACGGCGATCTCATTGGCTCGGCCGGAATGGCTCTGATACTCGCCATGATGTGGCGGCTGCTCAGCTATTATGTATATCTGGTGGCAGGCGTACTGCTGCTGCCATCTTATTTCGGTAAACTCAAAAAAGGAAAAAAATGAAATATTCATCGGTCAGACTGTTTTTATTGGCGCTGGTACTGATTGTGTCATCGGTTCCGGCCGCCGCACGCCTTGTATACATCCTGCCCATAGAACAGGAAATCGATGCCTCGGCCTGGCAACACACGTCGCGTGCATGCGACGAGGCCAGAGAGCTGAACGCCGACTTGTTTGTAGTGAGGCTGAACACTTTCGGAGGCGCCCTCGACGAAGCCGACCGTATACGCAAGGCAATCATCGCCATGCCCATGCCCACCATGGCCTATGTCGACCACAATGCCGCTTCGGCCGGAGCCATGATAGCCCTGGCATGCGACAGCGTGTTCATGGCTCCAGGGTCGAGCATGGGAGCCGTTACTGTGGTCGGTGCCGACGGCAATCCCCTGCCCGACAAATATCAGAGCTACAACCGGGCCATTCTCCGCGCCACTGCCGAACTGCATGGTAAAAACCCCGACGGAAGCTGGCGCCGCGACCCGGACATCGCTGTCCGTATGGTAGGCCCCGACAGTGTGGTGACATTCACAGCCGACGAGGCCGTGGCCGCCGGATATGCCGAAGGCGTTGAGCCCTCGCTGAACGATGCCATAGACGCACTCGGATTCAAAGGCGCCGAAATCCGCACCTTCGCCCCTACTGTCACCGACTCGCTTATCGGCTTTCTGAGCAGCGCCGCAGTACGCGCCATTCTGGTGATGCTTATTCTTGGTGGAATATACATGGAGATGCACACTGCCGGACTCGGATTCGCCGGAGCTGTATCGTTTGTAGCCGCAGTGCTGTATTTTCTGCCCATGCTTGTGCTTGGCACGCTGCCCGGATGGATTGTGATTCTATTTATTGCCGGAGTGGTGCTGATAGCGCTTGAGATTTTTGTAATTCCCGGCTTCGGGGTGTGCGGTGTAAGCGGCATCGCATCGATATTCATAGCTCTGTGCGCAGCACTGCTCGACACCGACAGCATAGCCGGCGTGACGGCTTCGCACGTACTTACATCCTGCATGGTGGTGGTGGCCGGACTGCTTATGGCCATAGGCCTTGTATGGTATCTTACATCAAGCCACGGTCCGCGCTGGATGCGCCGCAGCAGCGAACTGATGAAAGAACTCAAAGTATCAGATGGCTTCATAGGGGTAGACATGAGTCTGGCCGACCTTGTGGGCAGCATGGCCGTAACTGCCACCATGATGCGCCCCGCAGGCAAAATTGTGGTTAACGGACAGATTTACGATGCTGTGGCCTCATGCGGATATATCAACGAAGGAGAGTCGGTGAAAATAACCCGTTTTCAAAATGCCCAGCTGTATGTCGAGCCGCTTGAAATCAGAGTTTGAGCGCCGCCCGCTGCTCTGGCTCGCCATGCTGGCCGTTGCTGCAGTGTATGCGGTGTCGTATGCCTCGTTTCCTGTGTATATCGACAACTGGCTGTTCGAGTATTTCTACATCGACAGCAACGGCGGCAGCACCGATTTCAACCTCGGGGCCTGGTTCGGCTTCATGGTAAGGGAATACAACACCGAGAACATCCGGCTGCCTCAGATTCTCGCTCCTGTAATAAGCCTGCATCTCGACCGGCTCAACTGGCCGGCTTCGATAGTACTTGGCCTGTGCACGGCGGGCATGATATTCCTGACTGCCCGACTGGCCTGCGGACGGACATCGGCCATGAATGTGTTTTTCATATGGATTGTTCTTACCGTGGTGCTTCCGTGGCGCAACTGGCTCGCCGGACAGCTATACGCCATAAACTATATGCCTGCCGCGTTTGTACTGCTGCTTGTAATGTACCTGCTGCGCAAGAGTTCCACGATGAAGCTCCGCTATCTGCTTCCGCTGCTTTTTCTGGAGATATGGCTGCACGAAACAATCGGCCTGACCCTTGCCTGCGGTATGCTCGGGTACATGATAATGCAAGGTTTCCGGGTGGGGCCGCGATGGTATATAGCCACCTCGGCCGCGCTGGGATTCGCGCTGCTGCTGGTTTTCGGAGCCGGAATGTCGGTCCGCATCGGCAATGAGGTCAGTTTCGACATAACGGCCGAAAAAATTGCCTTGAATCTTGTGGTACACTTTGCGTTTTATCTTCTGGCAGTGGCATATCTGCTGTGCCTGACCTTGCAACGCACCCGCGCTGCCGCCCTCGAACTGCTGCACGACCCTGTGTTTGTAACCGCAGCTGCAAGCGCCATAGCCACAACGGTAATGAATTTTTTCACGCCCTGCCAGAGCCGGTATGGCTTTTCGGCGCAGCTCACATCTGTAGTGGCGGCAGGAATATTGCTCCGGCAGTACTTCGGCCTGCCGGAGCTGCCGCGATATGCCCGCAAAGCCACTGCCACGGCTATGTTCGTAGTAATGATTGCATTCTGGAGCTGTGTGGCATGGTATCAACATGCCAAGTATCAGGAATACACCCGCATGATACAATGTATGCGACAGGCCGGCGGGGGACGGGTGGAAATGGAATTCGACTACCTCGATAAATCGCAGCCATGGCTGCTGAATATTCCCATGCGGAATCTTATCAACTACAGTTATAATACGTACTGTCTGTCGCGCCGCTTTCCGGAAATCGACCGCTCGATCGTGATTGTACGCCCCGACGGAACTGAATACGAGCATGAATAGAGGCTCTTTGAGCAGCTATCCACTAACAGAACAGGCCGCACCCATGGGTGCGGCCTGTTCTGTTATGACGGTTCGCAATCGAACCGTGGTACTGTTATCAGTCGGCGAATTCAACAAGCAGGGCGTCAGTGCCAACTACTTCGTCGGGTTTCACAAATATGCGTTTAACGGTAACATCGCGGTCGGCGGTTACATCGTTTTCCATCTTCATGGCTTCGTAAACCAGTATCACCTGACCTTTCTTCACGGCCTGACCGGGTTTCACCTTAACCTCGATTATACGTCCGCCCATGGGCGCACATAAAGTCGGACCGGTAACAGGCTCTTCGGCTGCGGCTTCTACCTTGGTTTCCTCCACCGGATTAGCAGCTTTTTCAGCGGCCTGACGTGCCTCGAACTCCTCGGTGCGGCGACGGCGCAGGAAGCCGTTGGCCACAGTAGGCAACAGTTCGAGCAAGAGATATTCTTCCTGGTTTGAAGCGAGTTTTGCTCCGCCGAGTTCATCAAGAACAGGATTGTCAGGCTTTTTGTAGCTCGATACATCGTAAGGTTTTTCTACCGGACTGCCGGTGATTTTTTCGCGGAATGCCGGATCGACAGGCACAGGCGTATGGCCATACTCACCTTTTACAAGCGAAATGAACTGGTTCGACTTGGTGGTATAGTCGGGATTTCCTTTTCGACGGTCGAGAGCCACACTCACAGCCTGCGAGCCTACAATCTGGCTGGTAGGAGTAACCAGAGGCACCAGACCGGCATCGCGGCGAACCATAGGAATCAGACGCATCGCATCGTCGAGGAGGTCCTCGGCCTTGAGAGCCTTGAGCTGGGCAACCATGTTGGAGTACATACCGCCGGGAACTTCAGCTTCCTTGACAAGCTGGTTGGGTTTCGGGAATCCGAAATAAGCCTCGATGGCATGGCAGGCATCAAGCAATGCAACCTCGTCGTTGGCCTTGGCAGCGGCCACGGCACGGTCGAGCTGAGCCTCGATTTCGGCGGGCAGCTTGTCGTTGAGCGGGTCAAAGGGTTTGGGTTTGGGAGTAAGGTCGAAGTCCTTGAGCGACTCACGGGCAGCAAGCAGACGGTCGCGGATTTCGCCCACAGCCTTCATGTCGCATTCCAGTTCAACGCCAAGTTTCTTGGCAAAGAGATAAACGAGTTCAATTGCCGGGGCAGCGCTGCCACCGCCGAACCACCAGATGTTGGTGTCGAGAATATCCACGCCGTTTATGATGGCCATAACACTCGATGCCAGACCGTAGCCGGGAGTACAGTGGGTATGGAAATCGACAGGCACACTCAGGTTGGCCTTGAGCTTGGAGATGATGGAGGCCGCACGCGACGGGTTCACCAGACCGGCCATATCCTTGAGAGTTATAATCTTGGCCCCGAGACGTTCCATCTCCTTGGCCTTCTCGACAAAATATTCATCGGTGAATATCTTCTGCGGCTCAGCGGGTTTCTTGCCGAAGAGACGACCGAAAAATCCCGGTTTTTCCACCGGGGCGTCCGATTTCGGGTCGACAGTATAGCATACCGCACCATCGGCCACGCCGCCAAGAGAATTGATGAGCCGTATCGACTCCTTCACATTGTCGATGTCGTTCAGAGCATCGAATATACGCATTACATTCAGACCGTTTGCAATGGCCTCTTTGTAGAATCCTTCAAGCACCGAATCGGGATAAGGAACATAACCGAAGAGGTTGCGGCCGCGCGAGAGAGCTGAAAGCATCGATATGCCTTTCATTTCCTTCGACACGCTGCGCAGACGGTTCCACGGCGATTCATCGAGATAGCGCATCACGGAGTCAGGCACTGCTCCGCCCCAGACTTCCATGATATAAAAGCCCGCATTCTTATAGTAGGGCAACAGTTTGTCGATTTCTGCTTGGCTCAGTCGTGTGGCAAACAATGACTGCTGGCCGTCGCGAAGTGTTAAGTCTCGGATTTTTAGTTTACGCTGTTCCATTGTGTTTAATGAATTAGTGTTGGGTAGTAAGATGTCAATATCTGCTCCGTACAGGATTGATTTTGCAAATGTACAAATAT
>JAIDBM010000250.1 GCA_029056365.1 Muribaculaceae bacterium
AACTGCTGGAGTTCGTTGAGCAGCACCTTGTATTGTTCCACGATGTCGTCGGCATCGGCCGGAACCAGAAAAAGCAGTACGGCGTTGCGTTCGATATGTCGCAGGAAACGCAGGCCCAGGCCTTTTCCCTCCGAGGCGCCTTCGATAATGCCCGGTATGTCGGCCATTACGAACGAGCGGTTGTCGCGGTAGCTCACAATGCCGAGCTGCGGTTCCATGGTGGTGAAGGGGTAGTCGGCTATTTTGGGCCGGGCGGCCGATACCGACGACAACAGAGTTGATTTTCCTGCATTCGGAAAACCTACCAGTCCGACATCGGCCAGCATCTTAAGCTCAAGCACCACCGACTTTTCGATGGCCGGTTCGCCCGGCTGCGCATAGCGGGGTGTACGGTTTGTGGCGCTTTTGAAATGCCAGTTTCCGAGGCCTCCGCGTCCGCCTTTGAGGAGTTTCACTTCCTCGCCGTCGGCAGTGACCTCGCACAGAAACTCGCCGGTTTCGGCATCGAACACCACTGTGCCGCAGGGAACATCAATTACTACATCATCGCCGTCTTTTCCGAAGCTGCGTCCGGCGCTTCCGCTCTGTCCGTTGCCGGCAAATATGTGGCGGCGGTATTTGAGCGGCAGCAGTGTCCACATGTTGGAGTTTCCGCGCAGTATTATATGGCCGCCCCGGCCTCCGTCGCCTCCGTCGGGTCCGCCTTTGGGCACATATTTGGCGCGATGGAAGTGGCGGGAGCCGGCTCCGCCTTTACCTGAGCGGCAAAGAATCTTTACGTAATCTATGAAGTTTGAATCTGCCATAATCTTATGAGAGTGTGATGATATAACAAAATTCCGGCGTGGAATATCATCGCCGGCTGAAATTTTTATGGTGGCGCATCAGTTCTTCGGCCTGGGCGAAGTCGGCCGGAGTGCCTACATCGAGCCAGGTGCCGTTGACCGGGAAGTAGCCTGCGTGGCCGCCTTGGGCAATGACGCGCTCTATGAGTTCCGGTGCATCGGTGGGAGTGTCGCGGCTGATGCTCCGGAGTATGTTGTTGCGGAAGATGTATATTCCGGCATTGGCGAAGTAGGCGTAGGTGGGTTTCTCCTGAAGGCCGGTGACGCGTTCGCCTTCGGTGGCGAGGATTGCGAACGGAACCGACACCTGGTAGGGGATGGCGGCTATTGTAACGTCTGCTCCGGTTTTGCAGTGGCGGATATACATGTCTTCGAATGATATGGTGGTGAGTATGTCGGAGTTCATCACCAGAGTGTGGCCGTCGTCGGGAAGGTCGATGAGACTTACGGCTCCTATGGTGCCGAGTGGAAGTTCCTCGCGGACGGTACGTACCTGTACGCCTGCCACCGGTTCTGAAAAATGCCGTTCGATCTGTTCGGCAAGGTAGCGTGTGGTTACCGTGATGCTGTCGATGCCTACTGCCGCGAGCGCCTCGATGTTATAGTCGATGATGGCTTTGCCTTCGATCTGCAGCAGGGGTTTGGGAGTGGAGAGGGTGAGCGGACGCAGACGTTCGCCTTTCCCTCCGGCCATGAGCACGGCGGAAAGCGGCAGCAGATTGGTGGTGCGGTCGAGGTTGACAATGCGGTTCAGAGTTCCGTCGGGATTCAGTTCCGGAAGCAGGCGCAGGCCTTTACGGCGGCATTCACGCAGCAGTTCCACATCGCGGCGGTCGGTGCTGATGTAGCTGAAGTCGCTGCGGGCCGCCCGGTCAACGGGGCAATCCAGCGGCAGTCCGGCAAGAAGGGCACGGCGTATGTCGCCATCGGTAAGCGAGCCGCTTACGCGTCCTGTATCGTCGGTCACGAACAGAGTCATGGGGCCGCCCGAAAGGGAGTTCAGTCGGGCAAGTGCTTCCAGCAGACAGGCTCCGGATGGTATGAGGTATTTGTTCTGGTTCATTTTCTGCTGTTCATTATTGCCTCGGCTATGGTCCAGTCGAGCGGAGTGTCGAGGTCGATGCTGTTTTCGCGCTTCATTATCATGGGGATGCGTCGCGGGAATGCGCCCATTGGCATTTGGCGCAGTGATTCAGGATTAATCACATAAATGGCACCGTTGTATTGCCAGGCATCGGGTGCGTCCTGGCGCCGGGTAAGCGAGCCGTCGCCTTTGCTTATGCGCAGGAAGCCGTCAGGTGTGGTCTCGAAGCAATCGTAATAAGGGTTCGCCGCCGACTCCACCACACTCACCACCATGTCGATGTCCGGAGAGTACAAGTCGAGAGCTTTGCGCACATCATCGGCGGTACGCAGCGGCGATGTAGGCTGCAGGAGCAGCACGCAGTCGTAGGTTATTCCACGGCTGTCGGCCCAGTCCATGGCGTGTAGCAGCACTTCGCGCGTGCCTGTTGTATCACCGGCGAGCGAGTCCGGGCGCATGTAAGGAACGTCCAGGCCCCATTCGCGGGCCACGCGTGCTATTTCGGCATCGTCGGTGCTTAGAATAATCAGGTCGCGGTCGGGTGCCACTGTTCCGGCCACTTCGATAGAGTAGGCAATCAGAGGTTTGCCATCGAGCAGCTTTATGTTTTTACGCGGTATGCCTTTGCTGCCTCCGCGGGCCGGTATGATTATAAGCGGTCGGTGCATGAGTCGTGGAATTTTTTGGTTTTGAGAGCCTGTGTGTCTGCGCCGGCAATGGCGTCGGTCATCAGTTTCAGGGTGTCCGGTTTGTAATACGGGTTCTCGGCTCTGGCGGCTTTGGCACGGAACTCCGGGGTCAGGGCCAGAGCTATCGCGCTGCGTATGTCGTCGGCGCTGTCGCCACAGTCTATCACCGATGGGGCGCGTTCGCGTCCGTCCTGTCGTATGCCGATGTTCACGGTGGGGATACCGGCCGATGGAACTTCAAGAATTCCGCTGCTGCTGTTTCCGATTACGGCATCGACATATTTCAGCAGCGACTGATAGCGGCGCAGTCCGAGCGAGGGTATCAGCAGCACACGGTCGGGATTTTCGGCGGCATATGTTTTGATCAGGCGGATGATTCCTTCAGAGCGGGGGTCGTTGTTGGGATATGTGAGCACAAGCCGGTGGCCGGGGAAAGAGTCGATGGCATCGAGCATTGCCCGGCAGCGGTCGGCCGGATCCGCAGGGTCGAGTGTGGCCGGGTGGAATGTGGCCAGCAGGGTGGGCCGGTCGAGTTCTATGCCCAGGGAGTTTTCCAGCTCGCTGCGGTCCATGGGTGTGAAATTGCAGAAATTCCATACGCCTATGGCGCCTGTGTCGATTACCCTGTGAGGCTGTTCTCCCATTGCAATCAGTCGCCGCCGTGCGTTTTCGGTTGATGTGAAATGCAGCGCCGACAGCTTTGATATGGCATGGCGTATGTTGTCGTCGATCGCGCCGTATGACAGTTCGCCTCCGTGCAGGTGCGCTATTGGAATGCCGAGCATTGTCGCGGCCGAAGCGATGGCAAGCATTTCGTAGCGGTCGCCGAGTATTACAATCATGTCGGGTGTCATGCGTGCAAGTTCACGGGCCGCTCCTTCGAGACACACCGCCATGGCGACAGCCCGTTCAAGAGCGCTGTCGCCCCCCGGCATAGGCACCAGCGCGTCGGGCCGGAAACCGTCGGCCTCGATTTCGGCTATTGTGTTGCCGAATTCGGGCATCAGATGCATGTTGGTGGCGAGTATGCGCACTTTGGTGCCTGGCACATGGGCAAGCGCCCTGGCCAGTGGCGACAACAGCCCCCAGTCGGCTCGTGTTCCTGTGGCTATGACAATTTCAGACATTATATATTCCGGCTTTGTACATTGCAAGATTTTCCGGTTTCAGGAACCAGTCGATTGTAAGCTGCAGGCCTTGTTCGATATCGATTTCCGGTCGCCAGTCGGTAAGACTTGTTATGAGCGAGTTGTCGCCGCAGAGACGCCGCACCTCGCTCTTGCCCGGACGCAGTCGGGCCGGGTCGGTTACCCATTCCACATCGGCGCCCATCAGGCGGGCTATCGTGCGCAGGGTGTCGGCCATTGTTATTTCAGTGCCGGTGGCGATGTTGATGTTCATGCCTTCGATTCCGTCGGTCTCGGCCAGCGCCAGGAATCCCCTGGCTGTGTCGGTGACGAAATTGAAATCGCGGGTGGGGGTGAGGTCGCCGACTTTAATCTGGCGCTCGCCGGATGCGATTTGCGAAATTATGGTGGGAATTATGGCCCGGGCGCTCTGACGCGGTCCGTAGGTGTTGAACGGTCGAGCTGTCACCACAGGCAGGTCGAAGCTAAGGAAAAAGCTTTCGGCTATGGCATCGGCGCCGATTTTCGTGGCCGAGTACGGCGACTGCGGCTGTCGGGGATG
The DNA here is from genome assembly GCA_029056365.1 of Muribaculaceae bacterium. Classification (GTDB taxonomy): domain Bacteria; phylum Bacteroidota; class Bacteroidia; order Bacteroidales; family Muribaculaceae; genus CAG-873. The sequence continues at coordinate 4,308 of JAIDBM010000250.1, forward strand.
TTTCTCGTCGATGGGCACGTAAAGGGCTGTGCCGTATACTTCGCTTGTTGATGTGACGATAAGGCGTTCGAGGCCCTCGTCGCGTGCGGCCTGGCACATGTTGAGAGTTCCTTTCACGTTGGTGTCGACATAGCTGTCGGGCGCCACATAGCTGAATGGAATTGCTATCAGCGCGGCCAGATGGAATGCGGTTCCGACTCCGCGGCATATGGTGCGGCAGAAATTGGGGTCGCGTACATCGCCGCATACAACCTCAAGAGCCGGGTGTTTTATCTGTTCGAGCCAACCCCAGGTGTTGAACGAGTTGTACTGAGCCAGAGCCCGGACACGGTAGCCTCGGGTGAGAAGCAGTTCGGTCAGATGGCTGCCGATGAATCCGTCGGCGCCGGTTACCAGCACAGGTTTTTCTTTATTGATCATCTTACCAGGTTTTCTTAAGGGTATAAATAATTTTTTCTCCGTCGGCAGTGGTGTATTCAAGCCGCATGCGGCGTTTGCCGTATTCGATAATCGAGAGGTCGGCGGTGGCGCCGTTCTCGATCATGAGCCATGCCGGGGCATCGTATTCGCTTGTTCCGTCGTGTGCGCCGTTATGGGTGTAGTCGAGATACAGATGGCCGTTGTCTTCGCGCCAGGTTCCCCAGCTTTGTGCATCAACATCGTGATGAGAGCCGAGAAGACTGATTCTCACGAGGTCGGACTGAAATTCCCATACGGTTGCCGTAGGGTCGAAACCGTCGGGACATTGTCCGTCTACCGTCATTTCGGGCATTGCCCAGCAGCCGAACCATGGTCCGATGTCGCCGTCGTTATGGGTGCAGCCGGTGGCTGCGGCAGCGGCAATCAGTGGTGCAAGAAGTCGTATAGCTTTCATCTTATAGTGAGGTTGCCTTGATATTTAACGGAAATGTATGCTCCGAGGTTGTCGCCTCGCAGGTCGCCGGAGTCGAATGCGGCCTGTATGCCAAGGCTCAGGCCCGGCGTGATGCGTTCGGCGTTCCACCGGGCCTCGGCCATCATCGATGTGTTGTGCAGTGCGGTGGCTCTCGGAAGCCGTCCGTTGCCCCAGGCCTTCTGCCAGCTTAGCATCAGCCTGTAGTCTACTTCATTGCCGGCGCATCCTTTCACAGCGGCATGAAAGCCGCGTGTGCGGGAGTAGAGATAGGCCGGATATCCATCGGCGTTATACAGTGGCGACAGCAGAAAAGGCGAGCCTATCGACAGGCCGTAGTTGTCGAATGCGCAGTATACATCGTTGTTGTAATAGTTGTCGCCCCCGGTAGCCTGCGAGGTGATGTCGGTGTCGGTATGGTCGCCCGGCGCATAATGCAGGGGTCCGCTCTGGTTGCAGAATGTAAGGTATTCGAATGATGCTCCGGTTACAATCGAACGTCCCGGTCTGGTGTAATACAGACCCCATAGTCCGTCCCATCCGTTGAGCTTGCCTATGCCCGAGCCGTCTTCCCATGGCCATTCGAAGGCGATGCTTAGCTCGCTTTTGTCGGGCAGTCGGTATCTGGCCTTGAAGTCCCAGCTGCCGAGTGAGTTGCCTTCGTAATAGCTGTCGCCGTTGCCTTGCCAGGGAAAAAACATGTCCCAGATGTAGCGTAGTCTGAAGCCACGGTCGTCGCTTCGCGACAATTTGCCGTGACTGTACCAGAACGATTTGCCTCCGAATTGTCCGGAGGTCTGCATGCCCACGGTGATGCTTAGCGGCTGCGACGGTTTTGTGCGGAAGTGGCAGCGTTTGTAGGTGTAGTATACGTCTTCGGTGGTAAGCCAGTTGTAGTGGTTGTATTGCTGTCGGCTGAATCCGTCGTCGGTAAAGCGGCCGTAGCTTATCTCTCCGTTGATTTGCAGCCATCCGTCGGTCAGCGGTATGTTCTGGAAGTCGATGAACCCGATGCTTACGGCAGGTATCGGTCGGGCGTTGTCGCTTCGGGTAAGGTCGCCGCTGGAAAGCTCGTCGGGCAATATTGCCGAGTGGTGGTTTTTCATTCCGGCCTGCAGGAAAACTTCGCGATATTTCACTGAAGCATAGAGCTGTTGCAGCCATATGCGTGCGGGAGTCATTGTGCTGGTGCCCCAGCTGCCGGATTCGGCCAGGTAGCGGTCGTATGTGAGGGAGTGCTGCCAGCCGGTGAGGATTTCGATTCCTGCGCTCCAGTCGAAACGGCGGCTGCGGTCGATTTCCTTATGGGCGCCGAGGTCGAGCAATGAACCGTTTTTATACGGGTTGCGGCCGTTTTTCCATGAACCGATCATATAAGGCGCTGTCCTGCCGCTGGAGGCGTTCATCT
>JAIDBM010000251.1 GCA_029056365.1 Muribaculaceae bacterium
CTTTTCTGATTTCTGTGCCCAAACGCCGCCTGCGTCATGCCGTCGACAGGGTGGCTATGAGACGCCGCATACGCGAGGCCTTCAGGCTGAACCGCCATAAATGCGAATTACCCGACGGAATCCGTATCGACCTCGCATTCGTATATGTGGGCAAAGGCCTCTGCAAATACTCCGTTATCGAAAAGGCTATGCTCCGACTTCTGTCCAGCATCTCCGACTCCGCAATATGAACGCAGCAAGCCGCATAGCAGTGCGACTTCTGTCGCTGCCTATATTATTTTACCGGGCATGCATCTCGCCTATGCTTCCGCCTTCATGCCGTTACACGCCCACCTGCAGCCAATACGCGCTTGAAGCTCTGCGCCGGCACGGACCCGTAAGCGGTTTATGGCTGGCCGTAAAACGCATATGCCGCTGCCACCCCTGGGGCGGAAGCGGATACGACCCCGTGCCATGACTCCACAGCCGCCCATGCTGAACGATTTCGCCAACATCCACACCCACAATCCTGCCGAAGGGAGTGTGGCTCGCACCATCGTGAATCTCGAACCGGAACAAAGTCCCGATGCCTGCGGCTGGTACTCCACCGGCATTCATCCGTGGCGGGCCGCCGAGGCCGACCGGCTGTGGCCCCTGGTGGAGAACTCCGCCGCACATCCGCACGTGGTGGCCATAGGCGAATGCGGACTCGATGCCCTGCGCGGACCGCAGCTGGAAATCCAGCGCGAAGTGTTCATCAGGCATATATCGCTTAGCGAAACCCTTTACAAACCGCTCATCATACATGCCGTGCGGACATGGCCGCAACTTATCGCCCTGCGCAAAAGCACCAAGGCTACAATGGACTGGATTATTCACGGCTTTCGTGGCAACGCCACTCTGGCCGAGGAATTACTGCGGCATGGATTCAGCCTGTCGTTCGGAACCAGATTCAACTCCGACGCATACAATGCCACCCCGGCCGACCGACGCTATCGCGAAACCGACTCGCCGCCACTGTCCGAATAGCCGCCGTCCACACTGCGCAGATACTCCACATGGCGGTCGACCATACGTCCGTAGTTGATTCGCTCAAGATCGCGGCTCACCTGATACAGAACCGCCGAATATGTGTCGGGGTTCGATGCCTTCAGGCTGTCGTATATTTCTATAGCACGGCGCGTCATGGACTTATCGGTAGCCGACATATGAAAATAATAATGGAACGCCACCGCCATATCATAGGCATTGCCCCTTTTCAGAGCCGAATCGACCCGTGCCGTGTTTGAGTCGCTCACAGAATCAAGAACAGCAAGATCGAGCACCCCGGCCGATTCGGCCACAGCTTCGCCCGTCTGCTCCTGAACGGCATCAGTAGGTGCGCACGCACCGGCAAACAGCATCAGTGCGATAAAAAATGAAGCTGTCAATCTCATAGCTGTACAGCCTCCAGGGCTTCCTCAAGAGTTTTTTCCGGCACTTCCTGTTCCGTCATCACTACTCTGCCGGACTCTGCCTCCGCGTCGCTCCGCCCGGCGAGCGAATCCGATGGTTCAGCTCCACGCAACAAATCGGCATTACGGACAAATGCGGCATGTATATCGCTCAGGCTCAGATGCATTTCCTTGCCGAACGCCTCAAACGCCTTGTCGGCCTCGGCCCTGTCGTCGGCCACGGCGGCCTCATAGGCTTTGATGGCCTGTTCCATGTAGCGCTGGGAGTTCTCGAAGCTCTCGTCGCTCGACTGCGCGTAGAACAGCGCCAGATACGCCTTGTCGATGGCGCTCAGCGAATCAATAGCCGCGTAAGCGGAATCGGCCCGCCTGATATTCTCGTTGTTATAGCTTGTGGTAAAGGCCACATCGAATCGCGGTCCGACATAAGTTTCGACCGGCTGTTTCTCTGCCGACCCACATCCGGCCATATGCACTGCAAGGAGTGCCAGAACTATATAAATCAGTTTCTTCATTTTGATATTGTTTAAGCAGCTGCGAATTACTTCAAGTGTACAAAGTTACACATTATTTAATTCAATTAAGTTAATTATCTCGATAAAAATGGCCGCGCCCTGAGTGGGGTGCGGCCGCGGGAACATCAATTGTGTGAATTAAGCAACTTATGATTCAGTAGGTCAGAGACGACTTCAGAAGTTTAACGGTAGTCGGCGAAACGCTCCTGAAGTTTCTTGCGAGCGAAGAATATCCGGCTCTTCACAGTGCCCAGAGGCAGCTGCATGTGCTCGGCTATCTCGTTGTATTTGTAACCTGCCACGTGCATCGAGAACGGAACGCGGAATTCCTCGGGCAAGGCGTTGATGGAGTCGGAAATCTCGCCCACGCT
>JAIDBM010000252.1 GCA_029056365.1 Muribaculaceae bacterium
TGGCGTCAGGTGTCCGGCTCACAATCCTTCTATGCGGACCGTATGTAATGGCGCGGATTATTCTGAAGTATTATTACCGGATATTCCTTTCAGAAAGATTATGATTGTAGCGGGATTTCATAGTCCGGATGCCGAATATTCGAAGCTGCTGGAGGCTTTGTGGAAGGAATGTGGCATACCGGTATTATGTGAGGCGCAGTCCAATGTTGTCGGCATCAGTGCTGCAGGTTCGTTGAAAACCATGCAGGATAATCCGGACATAGCACGCAGGGCAGAAGAATACTGTCCGGAGCTTGTAGTGAGTGTGGGCGGCTCGGTGCTTTCAAAAGCATTGAAGAACTATATACGGAACAGCGATGGCATACGCGAACATTGGTACATAGGATATTCCGACCATGCAATTGACTGTTACGGACGTCTCTCACGCCGATTCAATATTGACTGTAAAGTTTTTCTTCGGGCTTTATACCGTAAGTTTATGCATCGTGACGATGTGGATTATGTGAATCTGTGGAATACTTTGTCGGGTACCGGAGAAACACATATCGCCGGCTTTATCAATCGGCTTCCGTGGTGTGGACTGAAGGCGGTCAGACTCATTACCGATGTCTGCGGCAGTAATGACACTTCGTTGCATGTAAGCAATGGCATGGCCGTACGCCATGTTCAGTTTTGCGATTTCCAGAAGTGGAAGAGTGTGGAATGTAACCGTGGAGTAAGTGGAATCGACGGTTCCACGTCAACGGCCATAGGCGCTGCGCTTGCCGGTGGCCGCATATTGCTTGTCAGTGGTGATATGTCGGCTCAGTACGACATTGGTGCGCTGGCTATCGATGCTGTTCCCGATAATTTCCGGATGATAGTGCTTGATAACGGCGGAGGCGGGATATTCAGGGTCATCGGGTCAACAGAAAATATAGATCCCACAATTCGTGAGCGGTATTATAGCGGCAATATCAATCTGCCGCTGGCCAATCTTGCGCGAGCATTCGGATATGGGTATTTCGAGGTCGATTCGGAAGAAAGTTTCAGAAAATCATGCCCGGATTTTTTGGCTTGTGACCGAAAAGCGATTATGAGGATTGTCGTAGACTGACATGGGTTTATTCTTTCTTGAAATTATTGTAAGTTTCCAACGATTTTAAACGACATTGTCCGGCGCATTTACGCACGAAATCCATATCGATATAGTGTTTTCCGTTTCCTCTTTTCAACGGGAATGCTTTGTTCTTGCGTTCAAGAGCCTCCGTGCAATCTTTACTTTTGAATCCGGGCAAAAGCGGACGTAATCCCTCCGGTACAGAGTCAACAGTAACAGGCTGGACAATTGCACAAGGCGGGTATCCTATAGCGGTCCACATTACTGGATTGTTTGGCTGTCCGGAAGGGTTTGCACCTTCAATTACAATAGACGCGGTGGAAGTGTATCTGGGAATGAAATCCTGGTCCACAATCCATCGGCATGAGTCGGCTGCCACATCCCGGTCCATAACGGAATGATAAAAACTGCGGCTTGCAGTTTCTGTGAAATCCTGAGGCAACAAGGTGCCGTTGCTTATCTGGTTTTCAAGAATATGAACGGCATTGTCGTATCTGATATATCCGTAACCTCCGTCTTTTTCGCCGCTGAATGAAAAATTGGTGCGAACCAGACACCCGTCGGGAGAGTCATCGGCATTGAATCGTACGCAAGTGTAATCGGAAACCTCAAAATACGCAGCTCCTCCTGCGGCATCGATTACACCGAAATTTGCCTGTACTCCTCGCGGCAGCTGCAATTCATCCAGTAGTGTCTGAAAATCATCGACCGTCGAGCAGCGTTTCAATGCGCTGGCCATTACAGCGCCTTCGCGGTCTTTATATTTTGCGGTATCAGGCTGTATGTTGTATGAGGCGGTATTCATGATGGCGAATCCGCAGGAATTCATTCCAATCCACGCATCCGACAGGGTTGAGTCTCCGGCGTTGTATAGCGCCACATAAGCGAATGTTGAGTCGGTGGCCGACGACCGCTCGACAAAGTTTTCGGCACAAGATGTGTCGCGATGCTTCCATAGCATCGGACAACCGTTTTTAGACGCCCGTGAAGATACAACCATCGATGTACAGGCATCCGTGACCATGGCTGTTGTCTGCAGCATGATCGCGGATGCCAGTATGAGTTTGAAGTGTTGTCGCATTTTTGTTGTTTAAGCGGATCTTAGAGCAGATGCTGTATCCGGGCCATCAGTTCATTGCCCAGAGCAGTTTTCTTGTCAATATGGTCAAGAACCATTTTGACAAAATCATCAGACTGGAATTCTCCTCTTACTTGTTCAAAATCAGCATCGCAGCATTCTTCGGTGCCATCGGCTCCAAAGCCGATGCGTGACACGGCTGAGAATTCTTTGCGGGCATCATCATAGAGCATTTTGTCGAGACGTACCACACTTGTCTGCCATCTTTTGATAATATCGGCAACATCTGTTGCTGTGAGTTCATTGCAGCTTTTGCCATACCACTGTGCGAAGTGTTCTTCGACCCATGTCCATTCCATGTCGTAGTAGTCGTCGGACAGCTGCCTTATGCGTTTTTCGACTTCATCGAGCGACCCGCAACGTCCGGAAGCTATGTCGCTGCTGAGGCGCTCTATCTCGCAATGGGGTGCAATCATTCCGGCAAGGTCAATCCATTCGCCACGTCCGGCTTCGATGGTAGGCCGCAGTAGTCTGCGAATATCGGCATTGCTTTCGAAATGGGTGTCTTTGAGTCGGTGTATCAGTGAATTACCCATAAATTTGTCGAGAGCCATACCGTAGTATTCCTTGCCTTTCCGCAGTGCCCGCGATTCGATTGTCATCGACCGGTATGAATATTGGTCGGCTGTAACACCGAGAGTTTCCTCTATGGTGTTTAGCAACTTGATGCCGTTGAGCATTTTTGAGGCTGTGTACGGACTGAGCAGATTGAAGTTGATGCAGTCAAGGCGGTCGGCATCGCGGCGTTTGTCGCGTTTCGGCCATTTTCTGGCATCGCGTATTGTTCCGACACTTTTAATGTTTACTCCCGGTACAAGGAAGCTGCGTCCACGGTTTTCAATCAGATAAGAGAAGGGAAGGGCGGAGGTGTCGGGATGGTTTACATGGCGGCCCATTACCAGGGAGAATGCTCCGATACGTGCCGGCCACAATATATAGGAGTCGCTGGTGGTTTTTGAACCGCGTTCTACAACACCTTGATGTATCGGACCGAGTTTATACATGTGATTGCTCTGATTCGAACCGGAACCGGCGTTCAGGAATGAAAACATTCCTGCAATCAGGAGGCTTGATTTGTGCATCGTAACGGTATAGGGGCCTGCGAAAATCGCAGCAGCCTCTCCGTTTTCGCATGCGCAATTGGCGAAGAAGAGCGAATCGTGAGCCGAGAAGAGGTGGGTAAGATGACACGCCTGGCCGACAAATGAGTTCACAAGTACAACCGATTCGGCGACATGTGCTCCGGATGAAAGAATAAAATGCTCAGCCATTACATTGGCTCCTACATATACCGGATCTTGTTCCGAAGCAGCTATTGTTCCGTCGGTAAGACTGGCGGCTCCGTCTATTGTAGCGTAGTCTCCGACATTTACATCTGTTATGGTTCCTGAGTTTACAATGTGTACGTTGCGCCCGATAATACCACGGCTGCTGCGAACTTTGTCTGCCTCATCGAGAATCATGCGTCTCAGAGCAGAAACCATGTCGGGTTTGTGGCGGTACATGGCTATGAGCCATGCAATCTGGGCTGAAAGGCGTGGGTATATCGGAACTTCACGGCCTCCGGTTTCATTCAGAACCGAGACTTCTGTAGATATGCCGAATGAGGAGTCTCCGGTTGCGACAATACGGTTTACATTTTCAATAAACGCCTTTTCGCCGATATTATAGTTGGCGATGTAGTTGCCGATGTTATGTATGTAAACGTTGTCGGCGACAGTAACGTTGTGAAGTGCGGCGTTTGATATCGATGCGTTTGCCTTGAATCCGCCCGGGAGTTCAAAAACATGGTCTGAAGCTCCGAGATATATTTTGCCGGAGAAGCGTACATTGTGATATCTTTCAGCATTGAATCTGTCGGTTGCCGAGATATTGTTCCAGTCGTCGGCTGTGCATCCGTTTGATTTGAGGATGCTTGTTTCTTCTTGAGTGAGTGAACGGTACATCAGTGACAATTAATAAATTAAATATTGGAGATTGAAGTAATGTGAATTTTCCATGGCATCCGCTTTCACAACCGGATGCCATGGAATGTGTATGTTTAGAGCCGGCTCTTAATCAAGCTTGTGTATAACCAGACCCGAACGTAGTTTCGGCTCGAACCAAGTGGTTTTGGGAGGCATTATATTGCCTGTGTCGGCGATACGTATCAGCTGATCCATCGACACCGGGTAAAGAGCAAGAGCGGCTGCCATTTCTCCTGAATCGACACGACGGCTGAGTTCTTCCAGGCCGCGTATGCCGCCAACGAAATCAACGCGTTTATCAGAACGGAGATCATGAATGCCGAGGAGATCGCGGAGAATGAGATCAGACGATATTGTCACATCAAGAACCCCGATCGGGTCATTGTCGTCGTATGTTCCTTCGCGGGCAGTGAGTGAATACCACCGTCCTTCAAGGTACAGCGAGAAGTTGTGAAGCTTTTCCGGACGATATGGAACGGTTCCCATATCTTTGACTTCGAAGTTCTTCATCAGGTGTTCGATGAACTCTTCCGGCGACAGGCCGTTGAGGTCTTTTACCAAACGGTTGTAGTCGATAATTTTAAGGTGCGATGCGGGAAATGCCACAGCGAGGAAGTAATTATATTCCTCGTCGCCACGGTGATTGGGATTGTTCTGCGCTTTTTCTGCTCCTACCAGTGCTGCTGCTGCGGTACGGTGGTGTCCGTCGGCGATATACAGATATGGTATTTTTTCGAATTCGGCAGTAATTGAAGCAATCATTTCGGGGTCGCTTATAACCCAGAAGGTATGTCCGAATCCGTCTGGCGCCACGAAGTCATATTCCGGCTCTGTTGCAGCTACCTGTCGGATTATTTCTTCAAGCAGAGCATTGTCGGGAAATGCAAAGAATACCGGTTCCACATTCGCGTTGTTGATGCGCACGTGTTTCATGCGGTCTTCTTCTTTATCGCGCCGGGTAAGTTCATGTTTTTTGATGTTTTCGTTGAGGTAATCCTCGACAGCGGCGGCGATGACTATTCCGTACTGGGTACGTCCGTCCATGGTCTGGGCATAGAGGTAGTAGTGCTCCGCATCGTCCTGAACAAGCCATCCGTTGTTCTGGAAGGCGTTGAAATTCTCTACGGCGCGGTCGTACACCTTGGGGTCGTGCTCATCGGTATCCGCAGAAAAATCGATTTCCGGCTTTATAATATGATAAAGCGATTTCGGATTACCTTCTGCTTCCTTGCGTGCTTCTTCAGAGTTGAGCACATCATAGGGGCGTGAGGCCACTTCGGTGACCATTTCACGCGGCGGACGGAGTCCTTTGAATGGTTTTACTTTAGCCATGATAGTTTTTGGGTATAGATAAAAAGGTATGTTATTTAAGGAGTGCGGTATCCCGCACGATAGTTTGTTTCCGGTCAGGGCCTATTGATACTATGGCTATAGGCACATTGAGTTCCTGTTCAAGGAATTCGATATAGGCTTTGAAGTTTTCGGGGAATTCCTCGGTGCTGCGCATCTGAGTCATCGGGCAGTTCCATCCTGGCAGTTCTTTGTACACAGGAGTGATATTGTCGCCTTCGATGGTGTAGGGGAAATCGCGGGTCTGTTCGCCATTGATTTCGTAGGCCACACATGCCTTGATGGTGTCGAATCCGTCCAGAACATCCGATTTCATCATAATCAGCTTTGTGACACCGTTAAGCATAATCGCATAACGGAGCGCCACAAGGTCAATCCATCCGCAGCGGCGTTCCCGGCCGGTAACTGCTCCGTATTCATGACCGAGGTCACGGATGAGTTTTCCGGTTTCGTCGAATAGTTCGGTAGGGAAGGGACCGCTGCCTACCCGTGTGCAGTAGGCTTTGAATATGCCGAATACATCGCCTATTCTGTTAGGGGCAACACCAAGACCGGTGCATGCGCCTGCGCAGATGGTGTTGCTCGATGTCACAAACGGATACGAACCGAAGTCGATGTCCAGCATCGTGCCTTGTGCACCTTCGCAGAGAACTGTTTTTCCAGCATTGAGCTGTTTGTTTATGAAGTGTTCGCTGTCGACAATATCGTAGGTATGCAGGTATTTCACTGCATCGAACCAGGCTTTCTCATTTTCAGCCAGTGCATCGCGGTCGATTTCGGCACCGAGAGCCTCAAGCATTCCTATGTGTCGGTCGCGTGCCTGGATATAACGGTTCTCAAGGTCAAGCAGAGTGTCGCCAAGACGGAATCCGTTACGTGAAATCTTATCGGTGTATGTGGGTCCGATACCTTTGCCGGTTGTGCCTATTTTCGCACCTCCTTTTGCTTTTTCGTTAGCAGCGTCGAGCAGTCGGTGGGTGGGGAGTATAAGATGTGTCTTTTTTGAAAGGTGAAGTTTTTTCCGGATATCTACTCCGGAAGCTTCGAGTGCTTCTGCTTCCTGCCGGAACAACACCGGATCAAGCACCACACCGTTGCCTATGATGTTCATGCTGCCGCTCTGGAAAACGCCGGAAGGGATGGAGCGCAGTACATATTTCTTGCCATCGAATTCAAGTGTATGACCGGCATTGGGGCCGCCTTGGAAGCGGGCCACTATATCGTAGCGGGGTGTAAGAACGTCTACAACTTTTCCTTTGCCTTCATCGCCCCACTGGAGACCGAGCAGTACATCTACTTTGGTTGGATTTTTCACTTTAATTTCAAGCTATATGGTGATTATTTTTTATTCGGTTTGTTCTTTTTACCCCGTCGGCAACGCGCACACAGACCATAGATTGTAAGTGTGTAGTAGGCAGGTGTGAATTTGCCAAAGCTACGGTTCTCAATCATGGCGGAAAGGTCGCTCAGACGGGTTTCTTTAATCTTGCCGCACTGGGTACATACCAGATGATGGTGGTTGGGCGTGCCCTGTACTTTTTCATATCTGGTTTTGTCTGAGCCAAAGCGCAGACTACGCAGCAGACCACAGTCTACAAACAGTTGCAGTGTGTTGTAGATTGTTCCGGTCGATACATGAAAGCCTGCCTGTCGGAGCCGATTTGAGAATTCATCGATTGAGAAATGCCCTTCGGTGTTCATGACGCATTCAAGCAGGGCTTTGCGCTCCTGGGTACATCGCATACCCCGCTTGCGCAGATAGTCGGCAAGCGAGGCTTCGGCCAGTGTTATGTGCGACTGCGAATTCATTTGCCACAAAGTTAGCAAAAAATCGGTAACCCTCAAAAGAAACGGCGATTTTTTGCGCTGGACTGCTTTAATCAGGCTAATTGCAATTATGATAGGCTTTGGCCCGTATTGCAATTAGTCGTCGATGATGTTCTCTGTGTTATTATTGATGGCGTATTATCCGAATTTACTGATTTTGCGAAGTATCGGCTCGTTGATTACCTTTATGCGCCGACCATCGACAACAAGGATTTTTTCGTTTACAAAACTCGACAAGGTTCTGATGGCGTTCGAGGTTGTCATGTTGGAGAGATTGGCGAGGTCCTCACGCGACATGTATATTTTCAGCGTTGTGCCATCGTCTTCATATCCGTAATGGTCAAGCAGCACAATCAAGGCCTCGGCCAGGCGTCCTCGTATGTGTTTCTGTGTAAGGTTTACTATTTTGGTATCGCTGCCGCCGAGATTGCGCGAAAGGTCGCGGATAAAGAACCATGCCAGATTTATGTTGTTGTGAATCATTTCTTTCACAAGTTCCAACGGTATTGCTCCGAGGACAGACGGTTCGAATGCCGCAGCGCTTGATACATATGACTCTCAGGCAAAGAATGCCCTGTAGCCGCAATACTGTACCGGACGGATCAGACG
>JAIDBM010000253.1 GCA_029056365.1 Muribaculaceae bacterium
GCTGTATACCGGCCGCACATGCCGCTGAAATTGTTGTCGGCATTGTCGCCTAAGTTCACAATGGCGGTTTCTCCGGGTTCCGCAACATTCAGCGGCAGGGTGGAGCCGTGGTTCCATATGGCGGTTATGGCCGCTGCGCTGAGGCGACGGTTGATGGATTCGGCTTGACGCGAGTTTATCGCAGAGTGGATTTTGCCTGAGTTTTTAGTGCCGGGAGCGGCGAGTCCGAGGGCATATTTGAATTCAAGAATCTTGCGGCAGCGGCGGTCGATTTCCGACTGGGATATCCGGCCGTTTTTCACGGCCTGCATGATGTCGTCGATGCTTCGCACCGGGTCGTCGCAGCTCAGGAGAACATCGGCTCCGGCCAGAAGTGCTTCCACGGCATTGTGTCGTCCGCCGTTCAGGGCTCCTTTCATTGTCATGGCATCGGTGAATATTATGCCTTCGAATCCCATACGGTCGCGAAGCAGGTCGGAAAGCATGGCCTTTGATGCGGTGGCCGGCAGGCCTTTGGAATCGAGTGCGGGCACTGAAATGTGACCGGCCATTATTCCTCCGAGTCCGGTTTTTATGAAATTGTCGAAAGGCACCAGATCAACCTGCCGCAGAGTGTTGATGTCGTGGTCTACCACAGTGCCGGTCTTGTGCGAGTCGGTCGATGTGTCGCCATGGCCGGGAAAATGCTTGGCGACAGCCATCACGCCGCCGGCCTCAAGTCCGGAAGCGTAAGCGGCTGCGAGGCGCGACACCCGCTCGGCGTCCGAACCGAATGAACGTGTGCCTATTACCGGGTTCGACGGATTTGAATTTACATCGGCTACCGGCGCGAAATTCACATCCACCCCGAGCAGCCGGCATTCACGGGCCATTTCCTTGCCGTACTCGAACAGAAGCGAGGGGTCGCTTATGGCGCCCAAGGCCATGTTTTTGGGAAATCGCGGGGCGTCCTTGATACGCATCGAAAGGCCCCATTCGCCGTCGAAAGTCACCATTACGGGCACTTTGGCCACACTGCGGGTATATGCGATAATGTCGGCGTATTCCTTGAGGGGCGAGTGCTCGAACAGAATTCCGCCCATGCTGTTGTCGGCTATATATTTTTTTATTGTGTTCCGGGCTGTGCTTCCGCTCTGGTTCACAACCGGAAACATAAGCTGGGCCGCACGCTGGCGCGGGGTGAGGGTTTTCATCACCGAGTCGGTCCACTGTTGTCTTCGCTGGTCGGTGTTTCCAATCAGACGAGGGCGTGAAGCACTGGCCGCTATTGCGCACAGCAGCATAACGGCCAGGAAAGACAGGAGATTTTTTTTCATTTTATGATTTTGGCCGGAATCGTCCGGTGTCGTCAAGTTTTATTTTTTTACCTCGGCCTTTGCCATGCATGTAATAATCGGCTATGTCTTCGGCAAGGTCGGTGCCTACTTTCGCAATGCGGGTACCGCGCAGCAGCGGAGTCATGTAGTCGCCTCCGTCGGCCAGATAATCGATTGTGGCTATGCGGTATGTACGGTCGGGGTCAATGGGCTTGCCGTTTATTTTAATGCTTGTGATTTTTCCGGGCGTATTCCCGTTTTCGGACTTTACGGCAGGGATATACTCCACATCGGCCTGTCGGCTCACAGCCGTTACACGGCCCTGGGCCATGACATCGAATGCATCGGCGAGGTCGCTGCCTTTTATGTCGAGTACTACCGTAGAGTTGCCGAACGGCAGCATTTCAAGAATATATCCTTTTCCGACGTTGCCGGCAGGCAGTCCGCGTCGGATACCGCCGTCGTTCATAATGGCCAGATCGATGCCGCCCACCGATTCCTCGGCACGGTCGAACATGAAGTCGCTGAGAAAGTTTTTCAGTTTCCGGCTGTCCTGCGGCATTTCTTCGGGTGCGGCAAACACCTTTTGCCGATAGAGTGAGTCGAGCCCCTGCCGGTAGGGCTGGAGCCATTGGGCGAGAGCCTTGTCGGTGCGGTTGTCGAAACGGCTGTCGATGGTAACAAGCGACGGCGATATGCTCAGGCTGTCGAGATCGATGTCGATTTTGCCCAGAGCTCGTCCGTACTTGCCGGTCTGGACAATAACAACGTCCTTTCCGTCGAGGTCGCGCACTTTGAACTGCTTGTCGTCCATACCCGGTTGTACCACATCGTGCGAGTGTCCGCCTATTATAAGGTCGATGTTGCGGGAATTTCCTGCAAGCGTCATGTCGGTAAGGTCGGCTCCGGCGGTATTATAACCTATGTGTGTTACAGCCACCACCATATCGCAGTGCTTTATGTTGCGCAGCCACCATGCGGCGGCGTTTGCAGCCTGTATGCCGTCGAGGTATTTCACTCCATCGGCTTTTCCAGGCGCTATCATGCCTTCGGGGTCGAGGTTTATGGCGAAGAATCCGATTCGTTTTCCATCGAATTCCTTTATGGTCACAGGCTTGAACATGCCGTCGAGGGCCGATCGGCTGAGGTCGTAGTTGGTGGCAAGGAGTTCGGCTTTCGAGCCGTTGAGTACTTTTGCAATCGAGTCGGCGGTGATGTCGAATTCATGGTTTCCAAGAATTCGGATGTCGTAGCCGAGGTCGTTCATCAGCTGTTGTTCAACCTTTCCGCCGTAGAGGTAGAAATAAAGCGAGCCTTGCACAAAGTCGCCGGCATCGATCAGCAGGGTGTTCGGCTCGGCGAGCCTTATGCTGTCGATTGCAGCTTTGCGCTGCAGAATTCCGCCTACACCGCCTGATTCGGGATCGATATGAGAGTGTGTGTCGTTGGTGTGCATTATCACCAGTCTGTCGGCGTTTGCCGGAGTTACGGCGCTTGCGGCGGCGAGCATCAGCGCTATGGCCGGAGAGAGAAATCTATTCATAGGCGGAAAAATTTAAGGCCGGCGGACTTCGCCTTGCGGCAGCTGCCGCCGGCCGATATGTTATTTTATAAGATATTGCGAGGATATTGATTCGTTGTTATGCACGCGGCGGATGGTGTCGGCAAAAAGCTTGGCCACCGACAGAATGGTGCATTTTGTGCACGAACCTTTATAAGGAATCGAGTTTGTGAAAATCATTTCGGTGAGAGCGCAGTTCTGTACGCGTTCGGAAGCCGGATCGCTCATTATGGCGTGGCTTGCGAGTGCGCGAACCGATTTGGCTCCGTTGGCCATCATCAGGTCGGCTGCCTTGGTTATGGTGCCGGCGGTATCAACCATGTCGTCGACCAGAATCACGTTCTTGTCTTTGACATCGCCGATAACAGTCATGGTAGCCACCACGTTGGCTTTGGCCCGCTGTTTGTGGCAAAGAACCAGAGGCACGTTTAGATATTTGGCGTAGCTGTTGGCACGCTTGGCACCTCCGACGTCGGGAGTGGCGATTACCATGTCTTCCAGGCCGAGGCTCTGTATGTAGGGGATGAACACGCTCGATGCATACAGGTGGTCGAGGGGAACATCGAAGAAACCCTGTATCTGGTCGGCGTGCAGGTCCATGGTTATCACACGGTCGATTCCTGCGGCAGTGAGCAGATTGCTCACGAGTTTGGCGGCAATCGACACACGGGGTTTGTCTTTGCGGTCCTGACGTGCCCATCCGAAGTAGGGGATGACCGCGGCCACTGTTTTTGCGGAAGCGCGTTTGGCGGCATCGATCATAAGCAACAGCTCCATAAGGTTGTCGGTGTTGGGGAATGTCGACTGTACGAGATATACCTCGCATCCGCGGATTGATTCTTCAAATGAAACTTCGAATTCGCCGTCAGCGAAGTACTGGATGTTCATCTTGCCGAGTTCTACACCGAGGTCTTTGCAGATTTCCTCGGCCATGTAGCGCGACTTTGTGCCGGCGAATACCTTGATAGGGGGAAGTGACGAGTTCATAAAACTTATTGATAGTGATATATGATTGAAGTTTATTTGTCGGTTGATTTTTTGCAGTTTTTGCGTTTGGCCGGCATGGCATGCGGGTCGGAGATGCGGTTGTTCTGCATTTTCCATATCACGGCTCCGTGTGCCGGCACTTCGGTGGTGAATGGCGCTGTTGATGAAAATTGTTTCACCGCTTTGGCTCCTCCAAGCAGTTCGGTGGCCTTTACCGTTCCTTCCGGCAGTTCAAGGGTGTTGAACGCGTGTCGGGGAATTTCAACTGCGATTTCGCTGTTGTGGTCGCTGAAGTTGGCCACTATCAGTAAGGTTTCTTCGGCGGTGGATCTCAGATAAGCGTAGTGCCGGTGCGGATCCAGCCCCGGATTCTGATAGTTTACGTACATAAGGTCGAAGAAGCGGCCTTCGCGAAGCGCTTTTTCTTTGTTGCACAGGGTAAGCAGCCGGGCATAGAAATTTCTTAGCTCCAGGTTGCAGGCGCCGTCGCACAGACCTTTGTCGAGCCAGTTGCGCAGAGTGGTCACGCTCCAGTAGTCGAATATGGTGGTGCGTCCGTCCACTCCGCTGTATCCTTCCGCATCCATTCCGCGTTCGCCCAGTTCCTGACCCATGTATATCATCATCGCGCCAGAGTTTATGGTGGCGCTTACGGTGAGCGAGGCCCGTACCCGTTCGGCATCGCCGGCATAGAAATCAGAAGCAAAACGCTGTTCATCGTGGTTTTCGAGGAAGTTGAGCATATGCCCCGATATACCTTCAACAGTCTGCCAGCAGCTTGTGATGTTGGCTGCGCTTGTGTTGTGGCATTCAACGCCCCTGAGGGTGTCGTAGAGTGTCACTTTGTCGTAAAGATAGTCGAACCCGCCGTCGAATATGAACGGTCGATACAGGGCCACATCATAGATTTCGGCAATGAAAAGCACATTCGGATAATGCGATTTTACATTTGCTATGGCCCATTGCCAGAATTCCAGCGGAACCATGTGCACCATGTCGCAGCGGAATCCGTCCACGCCCTTGGATGCCCAGTAGCGAAGTATGTGCAGCATCTTGAGCCATGTGTCAGGCACCGGGTCGAAGTGCCGGGTGCCATCGCCGTAGTCAACACCGTAGTTGAGTTTTACTGTGTCGTACCAGTCGAATTTTCCGGGGAAGGCGGTAAAACAGTCGTTGCCGGATGCACGTGCCGGGAATTCAACGTATGCGTCGTCGCCGTTTCCGAGGTCCACTTCCGATGGAGCGAACTGCTGGCGGGTTATGTAATAGAAATTGTTCGACGGTTTGAAAAACATCTCGCGGTCATCGCCGTGTCCGAGGTCCTCGATGCCTTTGGGTCTGGAATCCGAGGCATATTGGCGGGCCACATGGTTAGGCACAAAGTCGATTATCACTTTCATTCCTTCCTTGTGGGTGCGTTTGACCAGGTTCTCGAATTCCTGCATGCGGTTCGGAACGTCTTCGGCCAGGTCGGGGTCGATGTCGTAATAGTCGGTGATTGCATACGGACTTCCGGCATGGCCTTTTATCACATGCGGGTTATGGCGCGGAATGCCGTAGGCCGTGTAATCGGCATCGTGGGCGTGTTCAATTACGCCGGTATACCATATATGGGTAATGCCAAGTTCCTTGACCGCTTTCAGTACTGCGGGCGTAATGTCGTTGAGTTTTCCGCTGCCGTTACGGCTGAGAGTGCCGTTGGATACAGGGTCGGGGCAGGAGTTGCTGAACAGGCGTGGCAGCAGCTGATATATGATCGGTCGGTTGGTCATTGTATGGTATGGTTGCTTGTTTGCACGGGATTCCACAGGCCGTTCTGGCGCAGTGCCCGGCGGGTGTGGATATATCCGCTTGTGAAAACGGTGGTTATGTTTTTGAGATCAAACACCTTGTATCGGGAAATCTCGGGAGTTTCAATTGAGAGGTCGCAGCTTTCCATGTCTTTGAACTGGTTTGAACGCAGCATTATGTGATAGCTGCGCAAGGCAACGTTCACAAGTGAGTCCGGCGCATCGGACGCACCCGGCATCGGACTGCAGTTCACACCTATGAGGAAGTCGCATTTGTCGCGTATGATCCATGCCGGATGGTTGCGCAGCATGCCACCGTCCACATAATGTACACCATCGATTTCCACAGGCGGGAAAATAAGGGGTATCGAGCACGATGCAATCATCCTCGGCCCTATTTCCCCGGTGTGGAATTCGACCGCCTGCACGTTGTCGAAGTCGGTCACTCCGAGATATACAGGGAGTTTCAACTCTTCCAACCGGGTGGCGGGGGCTATACGTTTGAGAATGAAATCACGAAAACGGTTAGGATTGAAAATGCCGCCTTTGGCTATGCGCAGTTTGGCGAAACTGCTGAATCCGGCATCGGCGAACAGCTGCGGAATGTCTTTGGGCCTGATTCCTGCGGCATACAATACGGCAATAACGGAGCCGGCACTGACTCCGGCTATGATGTCCGGTTTCAGTCCGGCTTCTTCAATAGCCATGAGGGCGCCAGCATGGGCGAAGCCGCGTGCCCCGCCTCCGCTTAAGGCTATGCCAAGCCGATACGGGCGTCCGGTGCCTTTGCTTTCAAGTGCATGTGTTTTGCTCGACTCCATCGTTGGAAAACTTGGTGCAAAAGTACAAAAAAAAAACCAAACCCCGATAAGGGGGGTGCTATTTTTTGGCCGCAATGCGCTCATGTGCGCATGTGGCGGTATAAAGTCATTAACATTTATTTAGAATGATACGGGCCGTAATCTCATGGAAATGCATTTAATTTGCATCATGCAAAAGAAGAATATAGCGATATTTGCCTCGGGCAACGGCTCGAATGCGGGGCAGATAATAAAACATTTTCGCGAGAGCGACGTTGCGGAGGTGGCTTTGGTGGTGTGCAACCGTGCGGGTGCGGCTGTAATCGACCGTAGTCGTGCCCTTGGAGTTGCGGTGGAGGTAATCGACCGTGCCGGCATAAATAATCCGGAGTTGATGAACGGGGTATTCGACCGTTATGGCATCGATGTTGTGGTGTTGGCCGGATTCTTGCTTATGGTGCCTGATTTTATCCTCGAGCGTTATCACGACAATGTGCTGAACATACATCCGTCGCTGTTGCCACGGTTCGGAGGCAAGGGCATGTATGGCCGTAATGTGCATCAGGCGGTTGTAGAGGCCGGCGAGAAGGAAAGTGGCATCACGGTGCATCTGGTGACCGGTCGTTGCGACGAGGGGCGGATTCTGTTCCAGGCCTCGGTTCCGTTGTCGCCGTCGGACACAGCCGATGATGTTGAACAAAAGGTTCACGAACTGGAATACCGCCATTATCCCGAGGTAATCGAAAAATGGTGCGGCATGTAGAGCGCCACACCATTCCTGTCGAGTCAACCCTATTGATCCAGAGGCTCGAATAAATCTTTGCCTACGCCGCATTCCGGACAAGTCCAGCTGTCGGGCAAATCGGCGAACGGAGTGCCGGGTTCAATGCCGTTCTCGGGGTCTCCTACCGCCGGGTCGTAAACCCAGTCGCAGACAGTACAGATATATTTTT
>JAIDBM010000254.1 GCA_029056365.1 Muribaculaceae bacterium
GATTATTATTATTTGGATAGATGCAATCAACGGGTAACTTTTCTCTCTGGCGTTAACATTTATTGTCGAACCAGCTCTTATTTTTCGAATGCAATATTAGCGAAATTTCCGATGCGGTGAGTTTGAAAATCGTCAAAAAGCATCGAATAACTGTCACACAGGCTCCAGATAACAAATATTCCACCTCTTTACAAAAATTCATAGCCCGTTCCCCAATACTGCATTGGAGAACGGGCTACAAGCAATCCGTATCCGGTCAATAAGTGATTTCGATCGCCTTCGAGCAATCGGTGGCCGGAACCTCTATGGCGAGACAACGGCCGGCGGCATTGAACGATGTTTTCGCATCCTTGCCGTTTACCTTTGCCTTCGCATCGTGGTCGACATTATAGATATTCACGGTGTACGACCTCTTGGAGGGCAGACCCGACGGATTGCCCTCGCGCGGTGCTATCGTAACAGTGCGTCCGCGCTGCGACAATGCCACCGTGGCATACACCTCGGCATAATCGCGGTTGTCGCCCTGGTCTTCATAAAGCTCGCCGCTGCCGTCGGCCCCGGCCACAACATCTATTACCATGTGTTCCGGATGCACGGCAGTGGACATCACCCCCTCGGGATTCAAGGGAATAAGGGCGCCTTTGCGAATGAAATAAGGTATTTCGGCAAGCGAGAAGTCAATCTCCCTGACCGCGCCGCCGTCCACCATGGTGTTGTGCGACACATCCCACCACTGGCCTTCGGGGAACCAGATACGCTGTGTGTTTTTTCCATCGACAGCCGGCGTCACAACAGGCGCCACAAGAATATCGTCGCCGAACATATACTGGTTTTCATAGGCATATGCCTCATCGGCCTCAGGCCATTCATAGTACATCGGCCGCACAATCGACACACCGGTATCGTATGACTTGCGGGCCATGGTGTAAAGGTATGGGAAGATGCGGTAACGCAGATTTACGGCATTGAGTATGTCGGAAAAATTGTCGAACTTCCATATACGGCGTTCGATGCGCGGGTCGGCAGTGGCATGGGTGCGGAAAATAGGCGTGAACACACCGAACTGAATCCAGCGCAGCAACAGTTCCGGGTCATTGATCATTTCGGCCTCCATGGCCTGGTGTCCGCCCAGGTCATGCCCCCAGTAGCCGTAGCCCACATTCGAAGCCGTGGCCGTGAAGTACGGCTCAAAGGCGAGTGTGGGAAAATTGATGTGGGTATCGCCGGAGAAACCAATCTGGTAACGATGGCTGCCAAGTCCGCCCCAGCGATGATAAATCATCGGACGACGGTCGGTGCGGTTTTTATCCATTTCGTTAAAGAACACATGGTTGCACCAGAAAGTCTGGCCGAGGTCGGGCGTATACCGGCTGGTGAGCCATTGCTGCCAGTCGAGCCACCAGAAATCCACGCCTTCTTTCTCCTTTGGCCGGATAACGGTGTCGAAAAATGCTTTGGTGAAATCGGCGCTGTCGAGCACCCATTCGATATGTTCCGAGCCGTTTTCGGCCTTCACATATTTGCCTCCGAGCAGTCGGTTCATATCGCGGAAATACTCCGGCGACTCTTTCCGGTCGATACCGTCGGCCGGATGAAGATTCAACGCCGTGCGGAGTCCCGAGCGGTGAATGTCGGACAGCAGTTTCCTGCCGTCGGGAATCAGGTTGGTGTTCCACGACCATCCGGTCCATCCTCCTATGCCCTCCGACTGGCTTGCCTTGTTGCCGTTCCAGTGCCAGTCCATATCGATAATCAGCACATCGGTAGGGATATTGTTGTTTTTCAAGTCTTTTACCAGTCCGCGGAATTCATCGGCTGTATACGACTGATACTTGCTGTACCAGTAGCCGAACACGTATGCAGGAGGCAAAGGTATGTTTCCGGCCACACGGGTAAAATCCTTGAGTGCCTTCTTATAATCATGTCCATAGCCGAGGAAATACACGTCCATGGCTTCGGGGTCGGCCCGTTCAGCCAGCCAGTCGTAACCCACCGTACTGTCGGGAGCCAGCGCATATGAGCGGCTACCGTCGGCGCGGCGGAAGCCGAACGAATCGTCAATCACAGCCCATCCGCTGCGCGACAGCAGGCCATTCTCAAGCTCGGCACGCTTGCTCTGGCCGTTCGCACCATCGAGCGTACGGGTTGTACCTTTGAGATTCATAGGGTCCGGTTTGCCGGGATACCATTCCACCGGCAGGCCGTCGACCTCCATGCTTATAGTGAGATTATAACTGCGGGCACGCGGATCACTTCCCTTGAGATATTTCAGGTGCAGCCGGTCGGTATCGATATAGAGATAGCGGTCGTCCTGACGGCTTGTATAAGCCGGAACTTCGAGCCGGCGGTTTACAACTGCGAAAGTGGCCCTGTCCTCGAAAGTTCCCTTGTCGCTGTATTCCACACGAATCATCTCAGGGGTCAGCACGGTAAACCTCGCATTGCCCGACTCGACGACTGCACCAGGAGCGGCCACAGGGTCATATTCAGCCATTGCGGCCACTGGCCACACCGCAGCCATGATTACCAATAGTTTTACGATAGTCTGTTTCATTGTATACGGTCACAATAATATTATATGCAAAATTAGTCAAATAAGCCGGATTTCACAAAAAAAGAGGACACATCCCATAGATGCATCCCCTGTGAAAAACGGTGCCTCCGTTATCTTGCCGCAGTCGTGAACTTATATATACAGCGGCTGGTGTATTTTTCGCCGGGGCACACCACCACCGAAGGCCATTGCGGTTTGTTTGGAGAATCGGGATAATGCTGCGACTCAAGACACATGGCCGAGCGCCGCGGATATGCCACGCCTCCCTTTCCACGAACCTTGCCGTCAAGGAAATTGCCTGAGTAGAACTGTATGCCCGGCTCGGTAGTATACACCTCCATTACAATTCCGCTGCGGGGATCCGTTACTTTGGCCGCAACGGTGTTGATATCGCCGCCGGTGTCGAGCACCATGTTATGGTCGTAGCCGAGTCCGTTCCGTATCTGCGGATCCGCCGATGCGATGCCTTCCTCGAGTGTACGTCCGTTGCGGAAGTCGAACACGGTGCCTTCGACCGGCATCAGCTCTCCGGTGGTCATGAAAGTGGAGTCGATCGGAGTAATGGCCGATGCATTGAACCATACTGTGTCGCACAGCACATCCTGCGAAGGGTCGCCGCTCAGATTGAAATAGCTGTGGTTTGTCAGGTTCAGTATGGTAGGCTTGTCGGTAGTAGCCTCATAGGAAATATCCAGCGCGTTGTCGGCAGTAAGCGAGTAAGTAACCTTTACATCGATGTTCCCGGGGAATCCGGCTTCTCCGTCCGGGCTGCTCAGAGTCAGCACCAGCGTGGAGTCGTTTGGCTGGCTGGCATCCCACACACTGTGATGAAAACCTTTAGGACCACCATGCAGACAATGTCCGAAATTGTTCTGCGGCAACTGGTAGACGGTACTGTCGATACTGAATCGGCCCTGGTCGATACGGTTGCCGTAACGGCCTATGAGCGCACCGAAATTGCCATCGATATTAATGTAGTCGGCCACTGAGTCGTGCCCCAGAACCACATCGCGCATTGTTCCGTCGCGGTCGGGCACCATCAGCGACACGAGTCGTCCGCCGTAATTGGTCACAGCGGCCTCCATGCCGGCGGAGTTCACAAGTGTATACAGCGCTGTTGACTTGCCGTCGACCTCGGCCTTGAAGTTTTCCGGATTGAGTCCGCTGAGTGTCAGCCGGTTTTCGTCTGTGGCGCAGGATGCAAGTCCTGCGGCCACAGCAAAAGCACAAATAATTATCTGTTTCATAACTTTATGATGTGTATCGTTTTAAAGCCGGTATTATCTGTCGAGCGATTTAACCAGACGGGTATTGATATCGCGCACGCGGTCCTCCTCCATCTTGTCGACCTTGCGGTCGTAGGTCATGAATCCGTTCACCTCCACCTCTACGTCGGTGGTCTGGGTATATACAGCTCCTGTAAAACCACGTCCGACAAGATTCAGCAATTCGCCGGCATACTTCACATATTCATCGGTCACCTCCCTGGGCGAATTGAACTGTATATATCCCCAGTTCCGGTCGGGTGCCCAGATATGGTCCTTGACCACATATCCGATGCCACCGTATTCACCCAGCACATTGGCACGCGCCGCATCATAGAGATACATGGCCGGACCCGGATAGTTGTGCAGGTCGAGAATATCGCCGCAGGGGTAGAAATTACCTCCACTGGCCGGATTCACCAGGCGCGACGGATCGTAACGTTTTGTCCATTCAGTGATTTCCTGAGTTTTGAACTGGCCCCAGGCCTCGTTGAACGGAATCCATGTGGAAATACACGGATAACTGTACAGACAGTCGATAATCTCAGCCCATTCCTTGCGGTAAATATCCTCGCTCTCAGCACTGCGGTGCATTTCGGTGCCGTCGAAATAGCGGTGGTTCTGCCATTCGGGATTTCTGTCGCCCGAAGGCATGTCCTGCCATACGATTATACCCTTGCGGTCGCAGTATGTGTACCATGTAGCCGGCTCGACCTTTATATGCTTGCGTATCATATTGAATCCGAGGTCTTTTGTCTTGTCGACATCATACACCATGGCTTCATGGCTCGGAGGAGTCAGCAGGCCGTCGGGCCACCAGCCCTGGTCGAGCGGTCCGAACTGGAAAATATCGCGGTTGTTTAGCTGCAGACGAACGATACCGTCGTTGTCGCGCTTGCTTGAGAATTTGCGCATGGCCGCGTAGCTGTTTACCTTGTCTACCGCCTTGCCGTCTTTGTAAAGCGTGACTTCGAGATCGTACAGATTCGGAGTGTCCGGACTCCATAATCTGAAATCCTCAGGCATCCTCACCTCTACCGGACATCCGTTCACACTGCTGCCTTGAGCCACTACGCGTCCGTTGTCCTTGACCTTTACTTCGGCTTTCAGACCTGCCGCTGCGGCATTGTCGCTCAGCACGCCTACCGTAAGAGTAGCGGCATCGATATCCGGCAGAGTACGCAAAGCCGTTATATGTGTCTCGGGCACAGGTTCCAGCCATACAGTCTGCCAGATTCCGGTTACGGGCGTATACCATATACCATCGGGATTCGACACCTGCTTTCCCCGCGGTTGCGGACCACGGTCGGTAGGGTCCCACACACGCACCACAAGTTCGTTGCGGCCTTTTGCAAGGGCATCGGTTATGTCAAGTCCGAACGGAGCGAAACCGCCTGTATGTCCGCCTACGAGTGTACCGTTCACCCATACATCGCACTTCCAGTCGACAGCGCCGAAATTCAGTATCACCCGTCGGCCTTTCCACGAAGCGGGAACCATGAACTCGCGCTGATACCATAACTCGTTGTTCTCGCCTACCTCCCGGCCTACACCCGAAAGACTCGACTCGGCGCAGAACGGCACAAGAATCTCTCCCTGATAGTTTTCGGGCACGCTCTGGCCCTTAGGCAATATGGCATAGTTCCACAGACCGTTGAGATTCAGCCACTCAGAACGTTCCATAATCGGGCGGGGATATTCCTGCCATACGTTCTCAGGGTTGAGACTCTCGCCCCAGGCGGTTTTGATTTTGTCGCCGGCCGGAGTCCATGCCGACACCATCGGAGCAACGGCCACAATGGCCGCCGCAAGAATTGCTTTGGGATTAATGTTCATTGCCTACAGATTATCTTTCCACAATTTTACCCTTCATCATCATCACATCGCTCTCGACACGGGTCGAACCCTTGTACTGGGCCTTGGTGAACAGAAGCCATACAGTGTCGTTGTCGTAGAGGAAGAACGAATTATAATATGCCCCGCACTCAGCCGGAAGCGCGGCTCCGGCCAGCGGCAGGCGGGAGTACTTGAAGTTGTGGCCGGTATTGTCGGCCATTATCACCTGCGGACGGTTGGTCTGCCATACGCTTCCACACTGGTTTGTATGGGCCATGATAAGGAATTCGCCGGTAGGCAACTGTATCATATGCGGAGCACCCGCATGATTGTTTATTGAGGTGAGCCAGCGGCGGTCGTCCTCCACTCCGTCCCAGTCGGCGGTATCCCATTCACCGTCGAGGGTACGGAACTGCAGACTCGGCGGAATGTTGCCATTAACACTTTCCTCAACAAACAGAACGCCCTTGTTGCCCTGCATCACCACTGCAACCGGCATGCCGTCGCGTGCGCCCGGCTTATAGCTGGCTCGCTTGTATGTTGTCCATGTCTCGCCGTTGTCGGTAGAACGGGTGCTTAGAATTTCCTGGAAAAGATTATCGCGCTGGTAATCCCACCAGTATGCCTCCGACGACACAAGCAGTTCGATGTCGCCGTTCGGCAACTGCACCACCTGAGGCTCCCAGGTACGTCCGCGTCCCACCACAATGGGGTCGCCCCAGGTTTCGCCGCCGTCCTTCGACAGGCATGCAAGCACCTTGCTGTTGTCGTTGCCCTCGGGATTGCCGTTTGCTATCACAGTGAGTATCACCCATCCGTTGGCCAGGCGAGTCATCTCGGGGTTGCATATGCGGTGGTATCTGCATCCATGGAAGGCATTGCTCACATTATAGATTTCGACCGGATCGGTCCATGTGCGTCCGTTGTCATAGCTCTTGCGCAGATAAGAATTCTGCCAGTGGTCGGAAACTCCGCCGTGATATGTGAGCAGAATCTTGTTCTCATCTATACGGCACATACGCGGATATTCAACCTGCAGATTTTCAGGAGTCAGGCACACAAGGTCGGTATTATCCCACTCAACCACATGGCTCACCGGCTTTACTGTGTTGTCGACCTCCACCTTGGAGTAATCCGACCAGGTTGTCACCGGCTTTTCGATTTCCACCGTCTCGCCATCGATGTTGGCCTTTGCCACAGCCAGATATGTGGATCCGGGAGTGAGACCGTTTACAAGCTCCGAACGGTATCGGTTGTCGCCGAGACTCTCTACATTATATTTACGGAGTGAATTACGGTCGGGTCCGAACCAGAACTCAACCGCCGGATTTCCACCGGGAAATTCCGGAATGGAGAACGGCACCTGCACCGAAGTTTTTTCGATAATCCAGTCTTCGCTGTCGAATTTAATTCCGCCGATAGTTCTGGCGAGCTTTCCGGCACCATATACGGTTGAACCGTCGGCAGTGGTGAAATACGGGCGTATCGAATATGAAGTGGCCGGCAGCAGCCCTTCGCATTTCATTAAAAACCGTCCGTTGTCCGACGGCATTTTTTCGCCCACCTTGTTTCGCGGCAATATAGTGTAGGTACGCCCTACTCCGCTCAAGGCCGCTGTAAAGCCGTATTCCACAATGTCGGCAGCTGCAAGTTCAGGCGCGTCAACCTCTATTTCCACATAGTCGGGCCCGAGGGTAAGCACATCGTGTCTCTTATAGACATCTCGGAGCGCACGAGACGAGGCATGCGGACGTAGGCCGTCTTCTGCTCGAAAAGA
>JAIDBM010000255.1 GCA_029056365.1 Muribaculaceae bacterium
ACCGACAAACGCACATATACCGATCAGGCCCAGCAGGACAAACTCGATGCGGCAACGATATACTCTATGCTCGAGAACGAGATTATTCCGCTCTACTTCGCCAAAAACTCAAAGGGTTACTCTCCGGAATGGATCCAGTACATCAAGGGTTCGATAGGCGATATCGCTCCCCACTTCACAATGAAGCGTATGATCGACGACTACATCGAGCGTTTCTATGAACCCGAAGCCAAACGCAGCAAGGCACTCCTTGCCAAAGACTATGAACTGGCCAAGGAAATAGTGGCATGGAAAGAAAGAGTGGCATCGCTGTGGGACGGCATAAAGGTGTTCGACATCCGTCACAGCGGAGAACTCAGCAACAGTATCACCGGACAGCCTTTCCGTGTCGAAGCTATTGTTGATACCAATGGCATCGGCCGCGACCTCGGTCTTGAACTGGTTATATACCGTCAGGAAAACGGAGAAGAAATCTTTGTGGGAACCGAGCAGTTCAAGGTAGTGAAAGAAGAAGGCAATGTACTTACCTACGAACTTAAGTCGACAGTGAAGGATCCGGGCATCTTCCGCTATGGCTTCAGACTTTATCCCATAAACAAGAATCTGCCTCATCGTCAGGATTTCGCATTCTCACGCTGGATCTAATCTTACCGACGCAAATACAGGCGATTTCCGCATCGGGAAACTCTCCCGATATAATATTGGCGAATAGTCGTGACTTATGTCATGGCTATTCGCCTTTTTTCAAAGAGTCCTTAACGCTGGGGAATAAGTATATTCAATGCTGCTTCTGTAAAAAACGCGCCTGTTTTTTCGTGCCGTCACTGCGGCATAACCACAGGCGTTATATCAGTTATATCATGAGAGTTGCAATCTCACAGATTCCTCATGAATTGCCTCCAGAATGCCGCGTATGAAGGCATCGTCAAGGTTCAGTGCACATGCCTGGGCCGTACGCTGGTCTATAAGCTGCGAATAACGCTCAGACTGTATGACCGGCAAACCCTGCGCACGCTTGTAATCGCCGATTCGGCGGGCAACATCCATACGCCGGGCGAGAAGATTGATTATCTCGGAATCAATGGCATCGATTTCTCCACGCATCTGAGACAGCGACTCAAGATGATTGCCATCGCCCTCCTTTAGTCGTAGGCTATTCAGCAAAACGCCGAAATCAGCCGGAGTAAGTTGCTGGGCGGCATCGCTCAGAGCCTCATCCGGCGAACAATGACATTCAACAATCAGTCCGTCAAAGCCAAGATCCATGGCCTGCTGGCATATAGGAGCAACTAAGTCGCGGCGCCCGGCTATATGGCTGGGATCGCACAAAAGCGGCAGCTCCGGCAACTGTCGGCGAAGTTCTATCGGAAGTCGCCAGCATGGCGCGTTCCTGAATATTCCGGGTTCATATACACTGAAGCCTCTGTGCGAAGCCGCCAGACGACATACTCCGGCCCGACTCAGACGCTGCATGGCTCCAAGCCAAAGCGCTATGTCGGGATTTACCGGATTCTTGACTATAACCGGAGTATCCGGTGATATTGCGGCGACAGTATCGGCGATTTCCTGCACTGCAAACGGATTCGCTGTTGTTCTGGCTCCGATCCACAAAATATCCACACCAGAGCCAAGAGCCTCCTCGACATGGCCTCGTGTCGCCACCTCTGTGGCTGAAAGCATATGATATTTCTTTGCGGCATCCACAAGCCACTCAAGAGCAACGGACCCAAATCCCTCGAAACAGCCGGGCATCGTGCGAGGTTTCCACACCCCGGCACGCAATATTCCCACTCCAAGAGCCGCCAGACCGGCTGCCGTACACATCATTTGTTCCGGACTTTCGGCCGAACACGGACCTGCAATGACCAGAGGCCTTGTCTTCAAAAATTTTTCAGACAGAAAAGGTAGTAAATTCATGTTGCAAAGTTACAAATAAATTTGGAAAAGCGACAAATTTATATCCATTCAGCAAAGGCGATACCTTTATTCCATACAGCCATGAAATTCATCGTAACAAAATTTTGAAAAAAGTACTCCAAAAGTTTGCAAGAATCCAAATTTAATGCCTATATTTGCGCAAACAATCCAAAGCTACTAACAGCCTAAATCTATACACAAAGGTGTAACTACCTAAAACTCAAAGTTATGGATATTAATAACATCATGAGCGCCCTTGAGGCCAAGCATCCTGGCGAAAAAGAATATCTCCAGGCAGTGAAAGAAGTGCTACTGTCGGTAAACGACGTATACAACCAGCACCCTGAATTCGAACGCAACAGAATCATTGAGCGTATGGTCGAGCCCGACCGCATTTTCACTTTCCGTGTTACTTGGATCGATGACAAGGGCGAAGTACAGAACAACATAGGATACCGCGTGCAGTTCAACAATGCCATTGGCCCGTACAAAGGCGGCATTCGTTTCCACGCTTCGGTGAATCTCTCCATTCTGAAGTTCCTCGGCTTCGAGCAGACTTTCAAAAATGCGCTTACCACCCTTCCCATGGGCGGTGCCAAAGGCGGTTCAGACTTCTCTCCGCGCGGCAAGAGCGACCGTGAAATCATGCGTTTCTGTCAGGCTTTCATCCTCGAACTCTGGCGTAACCTCGGACCCGACCAGGATGTACCCGCCGGCGACATCGGTGTAGGCGGTCGTGAAGTAGGTTACATGTACGGCATGTACAAGAAACTTTCGCGCCAGTGCACAGGTACATTCACCGGCAAAGGCCTTAGCTTCGGCGGAAGCCTTATCCGTCCCGAGGCCACCGGATTCGGAGCACTTTACTTTGTGCAGAGTGTAATGGCGAAACAGAACAAGGACATCAAGGGCAAGACCGTTGCTATCTCCGGTTTCGGAAACGTTGCCTGGGGTGCAGCCCTCAAGGCAACCGAACTCGGCGCCAAAGTTGTAACCATATCTGGTCCCGACGGCTACATCTATGACCCCGCAGGTCTTGACGCTGAAAAGATCGACTACATGCTTGAACTCCGTGCCAGCGGTAACGATGTAGTAGCTCCCTATGCCGAGAAATTCGCAGGTTCGACATTCTTCGCCGGACGCAAGCCCTGGGAACAGAAGGTGGACATCGCGCTCCCCTGCGCCACACAGAACGAACTCAACGGCGAAGATGCCCGTATGCTC
>JAIDBM010000256.1 GCA_029056365.1 Muribaculaceae bacterium
CGCTGCCGTCGTTACGTTTCACCGATGTTCCGGGAGTGCTCTTAAGCCGGTTGTCTATCCGGGAGGCAAGTTTATTTGCAAAATCGCCTATGTGTTGTGAACTGCGGTAGTTTTCAGTCATTTCAATAAAACGCGCTCCCGATGCATTCAGCAGCTGAGTCATGAAGCGCGAGTCGGAACCACGGAACTCATATATATTCTGGTCGTCGTCGCCAACGGCAATTACCCTCATCTCCTCGTTGAAATTCATCAGGGCGCGTACCAGGGCATACTCCCCGTTGCTCATGTCCTGAGCTTCGTCAATAACCAGAACCGTCTTGGCTATGCGGTTGTGCTCCACATCTCCGTTTTCAATCATCTGCGCGGCCTGCGACACCACATCCTTTACATCATCGAGGTTGCCGATTCGGCCCATCAGGTCGAAACAATAAGAATGGAACGTTTTGATTTCGACGAAGTGGGCGGCATTGCCTATTAGCGCCAACAACCGCTGTTTGAACTCAGTTGCCGCCGCACGCGAAAAGGTGAGCATCAGTAGCTGTTCGTGCTTTACATCTTCAAGCAGGAGCAATGATGCGAGTTTATGTACGAGCACCCGGGTCTTTCCGCTTCCGGGTCCGGCCGCCACCACAATGCAGCGGGAATCCTTGTCGGATATTATTTCCATCTGTTTTTCAGAAAGCGAGCCGAAAATATGTTCGTACTTTTCAGGAGTTACGTTACGCTCTATCTCATGCACACGCTCACCTTTGAAATACTTCGACACGAAGCGTCTGTAATCCATCTGGAAATAATCGTGTACATACTGCAGGGCGGCATTATAGTCCCGCACCATCAGATTGGCATATTCGCCCACGATATGCACCTGCTGAATCTTTTGTTTATAGAATTCGCTGAGCATGCGGTAGTCGTCCTGTTTATAACGCAACCGGCTGTCCTTGGTGCGTCGTATGTCCATGGCGTTATACAGCACAAGAAATCCTCCTTCAAGTTTCAGGGCGCCGATTTTCGACAGATACAGCAGTCCTTCCTCGATGTCCTCAAGCTGAACATCCTGTATCGAGTCGAACAGTGAGCTTCCGTTGGATTTGAAATCATTAAACAGTTGCACTACGGAAAAGCGGATGCCGTTGTCCGGGGCATTTTCTTCAGATTTCCGCGAAGTGAGCCTGTACAGCCATCCGATTGCGAACTGGCATATGCAAAGACGTTTCTCGAAGCGTTTGAGAGTGGAGGTCATATCGGCTTGGCAAGTAAGCTCGATATTATGGGCGGCGTCCTCTTTCTTGCGTGTATATCCTTTGACCGTGAGGAAGTACAGCAATGTGCGAATGTCTTTTTCGGTAGCGGTATCTATGCCTTCTTTCTGAGCGTTGTCGTTCAGCTGTTTATATGAGATGCGGAAGATGTCGGAAGATATATGGGCGAGAATGTATCGTTCGAGTTTGGAGAAACGATCCAGCAGGCGTTTTGATTTGTTTTCCGATTCTCCGGCATCGTTCAGATAGGCGGAAATATCCTTTGAGTCGGCGAGGATGCCTTCCTGTCGCATACGCACCACGTTGGAAATCACCTCGTTCTTGCTCAATCCGAGAACATCGGCCAGATAGTCGATGCGCGATTCCGCATCGGCGTCCTGTGCCTTGGCAACATGCTTCTGCGAAATCAGCGATTTTATGATGCGTACGGCTTTCTCTATGTCGTCATTCTCAAAAAGCAATGATTCCGTGATGCGTTGGCGGGCTTCGTCCATGTTGTTCACGGTTATCCCTGTGGCATATACATGCGGAACGTTGTTTCCCCGCTCCAGATACCCGGCCTGTTCGAGTGCGGCCAGGGCTGTGCGCACACGTGTCTCAATGTCGTAGACCGAGTCGTCCCAGCCGGCTTGCCGGGCAATTTCCAGCGCAGAGCAGCATACACGCATACGCTGTCGGGTGAGTTCTTTTACGGCCTTCCAGATTTGTTGTATTTCACTGATACTCAGTTTTGTCTGATTCAGGAGTATGAAATGCTTGTCGAGGTCGGCATCGCTGTATAACACAAAGCAGCGGGCCTGAAGACTGGGGTCACGTCCGGCACGCCCTGCTTCCTGAACGTAGTTCTCCAGTGAGTCGGAGATGTCGTAGTGAACTACCAGCCCCTGTATATTATACACATCTCCGCG
>JAIDBM010000257.1 GCA_029056365.1 Muribaculaceae bacterium
CTACACTCGACTAGGCGTCGGCAGCGTCAGATGTGGATATGAGACAGCGACCATGTGGCGGCAATGCTGTCGACACCAGTCTGGGGTGTAGCCACAAGGAATGATGTGGATGATGCTCTTGAGGCGCCTCCGCGACGCATTGCTATTGCCGTAGGCAGCACTCCGCAGGAGCACAATGGCAGCGGAATGCCTATCAATGCTGATTTTACAACCGGACGCCAGCCTGTGCCGGAAAGATGTCTGGCCATTGTGCGCTCCGGAACAAACGCATGCATCAGTCCGGCTATAAGGAAGCCCAGCAAAATATACGGCGACATTTCATTGAGCATTATCAAAAGAGAATCGAATAATTCCATAATCATCAATATTACAATCATTAATGTTTCTCTGCAAAGTTATTAAAAAAATTCTGCAACCCGGTGGCAAACTTGCGTCATCAATGCAATCGCAAGTCAATCGTTCCACTATTCATAAAAGCTTATATTTTGCAGATTCACGGAAATTGAGTAATTTTGTAGTTCGAAACAAAAAGAAAAACAATACTACATATAAATCAAGATGGCAATCGAACTCAAAGGCTTGACAAAGCGAAGCGAAAATTATTCGCAATGGTATAACGAACTCGTGGTAAAGGCCGACCTTGCCGAGCAATCGGCAGTACGCGGATGCATGGTCATAAAACCCTACGGCTATGCCATCTGGGAAAAAATGCAGCAGACCCTTGACCGCATGTTCAAGGAGACAGGAGTCCAGAACGCATATTTTCCCATGCTCATTCCGAAATCGTATCTTTGCCGTGAGGCCGAACACGTTGAAGGCTTTGCCAAAGAATGCGCGGTAGTAACCCACTACCGTCTTAAAAACGATCCCGATGGAAAAGGTGTGGTTGTCGACCCCGAAGCCCGTCTGGAAGAAGAACTGATTGTGCGTCCTACCAGCGAAACCATTATCTGGGGCACATACAAGAACTGGATTCACTCCTACCGCGACCTGCCTGTGCTGTGCAACCAGTGGGCCAATGTAATGCGTTGGGAAATGCGCACCCGCATGTTCCTGCGCACAGCCGAATTCCTCTGGCAGGAAGGACACTGCGCTCACGCCACCGCAGAAGAATCGGAAGCTCGCACCGTGCAGATGATAAACCTGTATGCCGACTTTGCCGAACGCTACATGGCCATGCCGGTGATAAAAGGTGTAAAAAGCGCCAACGAACGTTTTGCCGGCGCGCTCAACACATACACCATAGAGGCGATGATGCAGGACGGCAAGGCGCTGCAGTCTGGAACAAGCCACAACCTGGGACAGAACTTTGCCAAGGCCTTTGATGTGACATTCGCCAACAAAGACAACAAACCCGAATATGTATGGGCCAACTCATGGGGTGTGTCCACACGTCTGATGGGAGCGTTGATAATGACTCACTCCGATGACAACGGACTTGTGCTGCCGCCACATCTGGCGCCGATACAAGTGGTGATAGTGCCCATCTACAAGAATGCGGAACAACTCGCCACAGTAACCGAGAAAGTCATGCCTATAGTAGAACGTCTCGGACAGCTGGGCATCAGCGTAAAATACGATGATGCCGAGAACAAACGCCCGGGATTCAAATTCGCCGACTACGAACTCAAGGGAGTGCCTGTAAGACTGGCCATCGGAGCACGCGATATAGAAAACGGCACCGTGGAACTGATGCGACGCGACACTCTTGAAAAGGAAGTGCTGCCGCTGGCCGGCATAGCCGACCACATCAACACTCTGCTTGAAGACATTCAGCAGAATATATATCAGAAAGCCTTGAAAATGCGTCAGGACCGCACATTTGTATGCGACAGCTATGATGAGTTCAAGGAACGTATCGAAGACGGCGGCTTTTTCCTCTGCCACTGGGACGGCACCTCTGAAACCGAAGAACGCATCAAGGAAGATACAAAGGCCACCATACGTTGCATACCTCTTGACGGAGATGAAACACCGGGAGTATGCATGGTTACCGGCAAACCATCGAAACGCCGTGTGATCATTGCCCGCAACTATTGATTATTGCATATCGACACATTCCGGTCATTGCCGGGCGCCCCTGTGGTCCGACCGGCAATGACCAATTTGTATATAATGGATAACAAGACTTTCATCAGCACACTCGCCGCACGGTACGGCAGCGACAACAACGAAGCCCAGAGGCTCGTGGAATATCTGGCATCCATACTGCGCGACCGCTGTGGCAACCTCGCCACAGTGGCAGTACCGGCATTCGGCAATTTCTCAGCCGTAAAAACCGATGAACATATCGCTTCCGACCCGTCAAGCGGCAAAGCCACTTTGTATCCGCCGGCTATCACCCTTGAATTCACACCCGGCGCAATGCTGAAAAAACATATACGCAATGAACGCTGAACAGAATCCCACCATAAGTCTGCCTCAGCTCATACAAAGTCTGTCGGAACTCAGCGGCATCGATGCTGTGGCATCACGAAAATTTCTGCATGAATTTTTTCTTCTCATCGAGGATACCCTCGTTCAAGGACAATCGGTAAGAATCAAGGGCATAGGCACGTTTTCTGTCGCCGACCGCACCAACGGCAGCGTGGATTTCATTCCCGATCCTGAACTCGCGGCTGCAATCAACACTCCGTTCGCAATGTTCGAGCCTATTCTCCTTGGCGATGACTTCGCCGCAGAGGATCTTGAACCGGAGGAAGCCGAAAATCTTGACCTGGAGGAAGATGTGGCGACTGCGACTGAAACATCAACGTCTGACACCTCCGACGCAACAGAGCCAGAATCCGAAGCCGATTTCATGTTGCATATCGATGATTCCGACATCGATAAAGCCTCCACATCCGATACGCTCCGGCAGGACTATCCTGCTGATGATAATTGTGTGGCGGAGAATGAAAACGTTCCGGAATCACCTGAAGATAACGTTCCGGACTTACCTGAAGAAAGCACTCCGGAATCACCCGAAGAGAACGTTCCGGAATCACCAGAAGGATGCGCTCCGGAATCACCAGAAGAGGACATTCCGGCAACACGGAAAAACAGATTCACGGGTTACATCGCCACAGCATTGATTGCACTCGGAGCAGGTTTCGCCATCGGCTATTACTGCGGAAACAACGCCGCTAATGAAAATACCTGCATAAACGCCGACAATACCGAGCTTACAGAGAAAACCGATACCCCCGTTGCAATGCCTGCCGAAGATAACACTTCCGACACATTATCCTGGACAGCAGATGAAATTCCGGCGACAACAACGAAAGAAATTCACGACACCATCAGTCAGAGCCGTTTTCTTGCCACAATGGCCCGCCACTATTACGGACATATGGAATACTGGGTATATATCTACAAAGCCAATCCCGGTCTTGGAAATCCCGAACGCATAAGTCCGGGCACAGTAGTAACCATTCCGCCACTTGAAAGCTTCGCCCTCGACAACGACTCGGCTACAATGGCTCAGGCATGGAGAATTCATGAACAGATTCAACGTGAATACCGACGCCGGTAAAGCCATTCGGCACAAAACCATCAGCATATAACAACAGCGCCTGCATCACTGAGCTCGATGCAGGCGCCGTTGTTCAGAAGTCTACAGTCAGACGCACATTTATCTGTCTTCTTGTAAGATAGTTCGGCACGGCATACTGTATGTCGTTAACGTCCGTTACCCAGTAATAGCTACTCACATTACTTATATCCAACAGGTTAAACACGTCGAGTCCAAGCCATATACTCTTGAAATGGCGCCAGAAGCCGCTTCTTGACTCGCCGTCCGACTGCGGGGTCAGCAATCCATAGGCGAGGCCCACATCAACACGCTTATATGCCGGTGCGCGGAAATAACCTTTGTCGCGACTGCTCCGCGGAGCCGTTGTGGGCATGCCGTCTGAAAATATACCACGGAGATTAAATTTCAGCTTCGGGAATTTCGGAAAATAGTCGGTAAAGAACAGAGCCACACTATATCGCTGGTCGGTAGGCCGTGGCACCTTCACGCCGTTGAGGTCCTCGCTGGTTTTCATAAGCGAGAAACTAAGCCATGAGTCGGTACCGGGCACAAACTGGCCAAAGAGTTTCATATCAATGCCGGTTGCAAAACCGCTCGTCTGGTTCACACCCGAATACACCACTTTAAGATTATCTACCTCATATGGTATCAGATTGCCCAAGAGCTTATAGTAGGCTTCGGCCGACAGACGGAACGGACGGTCGAAAGCCCTGAACGTATAATCGGTGCCGAATATCAGCTGGAAACTGCGCTGACTCTTTATATCGCTGTTGAGCTGAATCAC
This sequence comes from Muribaculaceae bacterium, assembly GCA_029056365.1. Classification (GTDB taxonomy): domain Bacteria; phylum Bacteroidota; class Bacteroidia; order Bacteroidales; family Muribaculaceae; genus CAG-873. The sequence continues at coordinate 4,299 of JAIDBM010000257.1, forward strand.
CGTGTTTCCATCGCCATCGGTCACAGGCATACGGTACTCCTTGAAGAATGGCGACTGATAATATAATCCTGTAGCAAAGCGGAACGACCAGTTTGGCGCCTTGTCGGGCACAAATCCGACCGACGCACGCGGACTTACAAGAAACTCTCTGTTAAAATCCCAGTAAGAGAAACGCACGCCGCCATTGATGTTGAAATATCCTGCCGAAGTTGAAAGCCTATAAGTGTCTTCGGCATAGAACGAAATGCGGTTGCTCGACAAATCGTGCCGTGAGTCAAGATTGTATATCACCCTGAGAGCATCGGGATCCACCGGAAGCGAGAATCCTGCCGAATCGCGCAGCTCCCATTCTCTCGACCGGTCGAAAATAGTTTCATGATTGAACGTGGCGCCATAGCTGAGATTATGCTTTCCAAGCCCCATGGCCCCGCGTAGTCCCAGCGAGAACACCGAGGCTCTCAGCCGGTTACGCGCATGTTCGTGGTAGCGCCCTACCCCAAGTTCGCCGCCTATGGCATCACCGCTGTCACTGCCGCTGGTGCCGGCCTGGTCGAGCCAGTATTCGCCGCTTATGTCGTAAGCTACCAGTTCATTGGTGAGATAACCTGAAGCCAACAGGGTATACTCACTTTTGTTATCGGGGCGATACGACACATTCAACGCGCCGAAAAAAGTTTCGAACCGGTCTTTTTCCTGTCCGTCGAAATATACCGTGAATTCCTTGGCATCGGTCGATGTGCCGAATTTGGTGGTACGGTTCACCGGCTTGAACCTATAGTTGTTTATGGCGATGTTTCCCAGAAATGTCGCCTTGAGCTTATCGGAGAATTTATAGGTGAGATTGGTCTGATAGTCGAAATATTTCGGGTCGTACTCTCCTTTCGACTCCATACTGCTCAACAGAGAGGCATTGCTTTTATATCGCAGGCCATGCAGCTGGCTGAAACGTCTCGAAGCAGTGCCTATGGCTATGCTTCCGCCCATCAGGCTGGCAGAGACCGAGCCTTCGAAAGCTTCCGGTTCGCGGTATGTAATATCAAGAACACTCGACATCTTGTCGGCATATCGCGCCGGAAATCCGCCGGTACTGAAACTCACCGATCCCACCATATCGGGATTTATTACCGACAGTCCTTCCTGCTGTCCGCTGCTCACCAGCAGCGGACGGTAAACTTCTATACCGTTTATATACACGGAATTCTCATCGTAAGTTCCTCCACGGACCGAGTACTGGTTGCTCATCTCGTTATTGCTGTTCACTCCGGCCATAGTGGATATTATACTCTCCACACTTCCGCCTGTAACATCGGGCACAAGCCGCTGCTGCCCCAGATCAATCATCTGCATGCCATCGGTCTGCTTGCGGTAATCGGTCACGTTTACTTCGCCGAGGGTATATGTTGCCGGAGTCATTTTTACATTTACCGTAACATCGCCTTTGGGTTCTATAAGCCTGCGGTGCGATTCTTCGTAGCCTATGCACGTAAACGACAGTCGTATCGTATCGGCCTCAGTCACCGACAGAGAGTAGTTGCCGTCGAGGTCTGAAGTAGCGCCAATAGCTGTTCCCGTCACTTTCACGGTAACGAATTCAAGAGCCTCGTTGTTCTCATCGGTTATTTTTCCATGTATTTTCACCGGAGCGGCATAACTGCGGGCCATTGCGGTTGCCAGCAATATCACGTATATGATTGGTCGTAGTATATTCATCTCACATCATATAACGTAAGTTTATACGATTAATTGTGTGGCCCTGACAGAGCAGGTCCGACAAACAGACAGAGGCCCTGCCCATGCCGGACAAGGCCTCTGTATATTACATATGTATTTATTATTCCGATACCACGTGCTCGCCACTTGTTTCCTTTATACCCCACACTGCCATAGCGCCGAGCAGCAGCAGAACTCCGGATGTACCGAGCATCAACACGGTATTGGCCACACCGACTGACGCCCCGGATGATACAGCCGGGAACATATTGAGAATCAAGCCGCCGACAAGTGCCGCGATAATCTGAGGCAGACATATCGTGCAGTTGAACAAACCGAGATACGCGCCGATATTCTTACCCGACAGTGCATTGGTAAGAATAGTGAACGGCATCGCAAGCATAGCCGCCCAGCCGCAGCCGGCCAGTCCATAGCTTACACAAAGCAGATACTTGTTCTGTATATAGCATATGCTCAGGAAGCCAACCGCTCCGATGAGCAGGCTCAGGGAGTAGCCGAGTCGGCGGCTGCGGAAACGTGCCAGCAGCAACGCCCAGAGTACAGCCACCCCGCCCTGTATGGCAAGAAGCACGCCGTTCCAGTCGCCGGCTGCCTGATACTGGCTTGATGCTGAATTCAGAACGGTCTTATACCGGACGTCCAGCGACTCGCCGTCGGCAATAGCCGGAAGTTCCTCAGTATCCTCGAGATAATATTCTCCGTTGCCATCGGCCTTGGCTATATGGGCCAGTGTGAGACTTGTACCCGGCTCGACAAGCGAGAACTGCGACACAGTCTCGATTCCGGAGGCCTCCACAGCAGTGCCGTCGATTACAAGTCGGCGCCCTGCCAGCGACATGCTTCCGTCGTGGGGTTCTATTCTGGCCACACCGCCTACATACACCGGCTGACCGCCGGCAATAATCGTATCGCCATCGACAACAACAGTGCTCGGGCAAGAGAAGTCTCCATCCACCTTTACACCTGCAAGCTGGAATCTGCCATTGTCGATCACAAGACTCTTGCCGTTGAAGATATACTTTTCGGAATATGATTTTCCGTTAACTACCACACCTTCCACTACCTTCTGCGACGGAGCGTCAAAGGCCTGTATAGCCACTGCATCGGTAGAGTATGTCCACATGTAGAGGAAACCGGCCCAGCAGAAGAACTGCACTATTCCCACAGTCCAGAACACTTTCGGAGCATGAGCCAGAAGTCTGAGCAGATTCACTTTTTCTTTTTTCTCTCCGGACTTCGGTTCTGTTTCCACAATGCCGTGATAATAGGCATACTGTTCCGGCGGCATCTCCTTCACCTTGGCCATGGTGTATATGACACAAAGCAAAAGAATTGCCGCCCCCAGATAGAAGGCCACCGTGACCGTTGCCGGAACCTCGCCCTCGGGCGCTGTTGTCGGCAGGAACCATGCAAGCACAAACGGAGCGAGATAACCCACCACCGATCCGGCGTTGCACAAGAAGCTCTGAATGCTGTAAGCCAGACCTTTCTGCTTTTCATTGACAAAATCGCCCACAAGCATTTTGAACGGCTGCATGGCCATGTTGATGGATGTGTCAAGGAACATGAGCATGACCAGGCCGAACACTATCGCCGCGCCTATACTCAGACCGAGCGAACCGGCATTCGGCAGAAAGCACATCACTATCATTGCCACCAGAGCGCCTACTATCAGGTAAGGCAGCCTTCGGCCGAAACGGTTCCAGGTGCGGTCGCTCGACACACCCACTATGGGCTGGACAATCATTCCCATCAGCGGAGGCAGAATCCAGAAATAACTCAAGTCGTGAGGATCGGCGCCGATAGTGGAAAATATACGGCTTACCTGTGAACTCTGCAGGGCATAGGCTATCTGCACTCCGAAGAACCCGAAACTGAGATTCCATAACTTCCAGAACCCCATATCAGGTTTTTCGCCCGGGGCCAGCCTACGGCCCGAGCGTGTAGCATTATTGTTTTCCATGCTATATTTTACGTGTGGTGTTAAAGTTTATATTGGCACTAATACCCTGACATACAATCGGAATCACACTCAGGGTTAAACGCATTATCTCTTTCGCCGACAAATTTAGCACTTCTTTTTCACTTAAATAAACTAATTAATATTTTTTCACATTGTTTCCCCGTATATGCAATCCATGATATTGTCGGCTCAAATACACGGCTCTTTCATTTAAACTAAAATAAAGAGCACATCCTCCCTTACCCGCTTCAGTCCGGAGCGGGTAATTTT
>JAIDBM010000258.1 GCA_029056365.1 Muribaculaceae bacterium
GACCGGGTTCGGTAGGAGTGCCTTTCTGGGCCTTGATTTGTTCCGATGTCTGGTCGTCGACATAAGCCTTGCCTTCCTTTATCATGCGCACAGCCAGGTCGTAAAGCTGTGGAAAGTAGTCGCTGGCATAGTATTCGCGGTCGCCCCAGTCAAAGCCGAGCCAATGAATGTCTTCGCGTATTGAGTCGACATATTCCACATCTTCCTTCACCGGATTGGTATCGTCGAAACGCAGATTGCATGTGCCACCGAATTTCTCGGCCACACCGAAGTCCATGCATATGGCCTTCGCATGTCCGATATGGAGGTAGCCGTTCGGCTCCGGCGGAAAACGGGTGTTCAGCCGTCCGCCGTTCTTTCCTGCCTCAAGGTCTTCCTTTACTAATTGCTCGACAAAGTTCAGACCTTTGCCTTCTTCTTTCTTTTCTTCAGTTACGTCCATTTATGATGAATTTTTTGTTTCTACATTTTCGCGCCTTTACTTCCCTTTACGCCTGCCGTACCGCTCATGGCGAATATGTTCTGGTCGAACGACAGTGTCTTTGTCTCAAGCTGGCGCCTGCGTTTCAATGCCAATGCCACCAGGCGCTCCATAAGTTTTTCGAAACTTATGCCGCTTCCTTCCCAGAGATAGAACGACAGCGAACCCGGTATGGTGTTGATTTCGTTTACATATATGTTGCCGTTGTCGGCATCGACCATAACATCCACACGGCTCACTCCATGGCAGGAAAGCACGCGGAATGTCTCGCCGGCAAGACGCTGTATCTCTTTTGTGGTATCTTCGGGAAGATCGGCCGGAAATTTCTTCTGCGACGACGCCATGCCCCGCCGCGAGCCTTTCACGCCTGCCTTGGCTCCGCCCTTGGCCGGAGCGCCTCCGAGATATTTTTCTTCATAGCTGAGGAAATCGCCGCTCTTAATAGGTTCTTCGAGAACCGAAGTCTGATATTCGTCGGCATCGCCGAGAACCGAGCAGTTGATTTCCTTGAGATTCCGTATCATATGCTCCACAATCAGGCGGG
>JAIDBM010000259.1 GCA_029056365.1 Muribaculaceae bacterium
ACATGCACTTCCGCGACCCTATAATGTACCGCATCATAAAAACTCCCCACCATCGCACCGGCACCACATGGAAAGTCTACCCGATGTATGACTTCGCGCATGGTCAGAGCGACTATTTCGAGGGAGTCACCCACTCGATATGCACCCTTGAGTTCGTGCCCCACCGTCCGCTCTACGAGCATTTTGTGAAAGAACTCGCCGATGAAAGCTACTGCCCCCGTCAGATTGAATTCAACCGTCTGAACCTCACCTACACAGTGATGAGCAAGCGCAAGCTGCTGCAGCTTGTAAAGGAAGGCCTTGTGGCCGGATGGGACGACCCGCGTATGCCCACTATCTCGGGAATGCGCCGCAGGGGCTACACTCCGCAGAGTATACGCAACTTCATCGACACCATAGGCTATACCAAATATGAGGCTCTGAACTCGGTGAGTCTTCTCGAACATGCCGTGCGCGACGACCTCAACCGTATTGCCACACGCGTGATGGCTGTGGTAAATCCTGTAAAAGTTGTGCTTACGAATTATCCGGAGGGGCAGGTTGAAACCGTGAAAATGGAAAACAATCCCGAACAGGAGAATTCCGGCTCGCACAGCATGCCTTTCAGCAGAGAACTCTTTATCGAGCGCGACGATTTCATGGAGAATCCTCCCAAGAAATTCTTCCGTCTCGCTCCCGGTCAGGAGGTGCGTCTGAAAGGTGCCTATATAATTAAGTGCGAGGAAGTGATAAAGGATGCCGAAGGCAATATAACCGAGTTGCGCTGCACATATGATCCGGACAGCCGCAGCGGTATGCCGGGCGCATCGCGCAAGGTAAAGGGCACACTCCACTGGGTGTCGGCCCCTCATGCGGTGGACGCCGAGGTAAGACTCTATGACCGCCTTTTCGAAGTGGAGAATCCGGCTGCCGACACTGAACGCGATTTCCGTGAAATGCTCAACCCGCAGTCGCTGGTGGTGGCTCACGCCAAACTTGAGCCTTATGCCGCCGCTCTTGGCGAAAAACCCGGCGAAAAGCTTCAGTTCCAGCGCATCGGATACTTCACTCCCGACTACGACACCAAGCCCGGCGCTCTGGTATTCAACCGTACCATCTCTCTGAAAGACAGCTGGGAAAAGGCTAAGAACCGTCTCTAAGGCATAATAACGATGGATAGTTTTTCCGACGAACGCGATGAACTTTGCAAGCGTTTCCGCCAGTCTCTGTCAAAACCAATAAGCGAACGCTTTTACGACGAAGACGAACTGGTGGAACTGTTTGACTACGCCGGAGACCTCAACGACGACTATCTGCGCATGGAGGTGCTGTTGTGCGGGGCTCGCTTCTATCCAGACAGCGAGAACCTGCGCCTGCGCCGCGCCATTTTCTACAATGGCTTCGAAAGCGATGCCGAGCAGAAGTTCTTTCAGGACAACAGCGGCAACGGGCCGCTGTGGGATATACTTCAGCTGCGGTACACCGAGCTTGCCGGAGATAAGCTGATTAAAGCGCTCGACGACTTGCTGGGCACCTATGCGGAATTCGACGACGAAGAAGTAATCCAGCTCGTGAACGTGGCTTCGCAGCTGGGACAGTTCAATTGGGTTCTCGACCGTATCGATGCCATACGTGCCCATACCACCTTCCCGCTCACCCTCCACTACGAAGTGGCGGTGGTGGCGGAGGAGGCCGGCATGTATGACAAAGCTGTGGAAATGCTTGAACTGCTCACCGACGAAGACCCCTCGAACGCCGAGCAATGGTATATGCTTGCTCAGAACTACGACCGTACCGGGCGTACCGAAGACGCGCTCAACGCCGTGGAGTTCGCTCTGGCTCTGCTTCCGCGACACAAACAGATGCAGGCTTTCCGCGCTTCGTTGTTCTTTAAACTCGACCGCTCGCTCGACCTGGCCATGCGCGAGCTTCAGGAAATTCGAAAGGAATACCCCGACGACCCTGAAGTGCTTGAACTGCTGTGCAACATCAACGACAAAGTAAACGGTCAGTACGACACCACTCGCCGTCTGGGCAGGATGGCATCGGAATCCCGGCCGCAGTATGCCGCCCTTACACTGTATCTGCTGCGCATGCCAATGGAAACCGATGGCGATGAACATCATGCTTATGATCTGCTTGAGGCATTCTTCAGCGCAAACGAAAGCGAGGGTACCAACACCCGCGAAAACTGGGTGAGCTGGGCACGGTTCTGTGCCGATACCGGACACCGACGGCTGGCTTTTCTGGTGCTTGACTGCTTTAACGAGGTGGGTGAGGATTTATTCGACCTGCCGCTGTATCTCGAACTGGCCGTGGCAATGCACCGCGACGACTGTGCGATGGATATAATATCCTGCTTGCAGGAAAAGCGCGGAAAGGCCTACTATCGCGGCGATGTCGACCAGTCGATGCTATATGTAATCGAGATGATGCGGGCAGGCAACTTCCGCGATGTGCAGTGGATGATAGAGAATGTCGATGCCGATGAATACGGAAATCCGTTCGAAATGAATCTTGAACAGCGCATGAAGCGGAAACTGTTCCTTGTAATGATGGCTGAAATTCACCAGAAACTCCAGCTCCCGCAGTATCGTACGGCCGAGGCCTGGAAAGATTTCGATCCGCTGGCGTAAACAGCCGGAACAACACGCGGCTCCGGCCGCGTGCCATGCCACAGGGGCTTGGATTCAAGGTCCTGTGGCAGCATAAGCTGCAGGGCGCTATCAGGCAACGCGCTCTGATTCAAATTGTCACTGATTCAAATTGTCACTGATTCGGAAACTCGTGTATAGAGTTTCATATTTTCTAATGTAAAAAAATTGTTGTAACTTTTATGTGTGGAATTGTTGGATGCATAGGCGCGGAAAATGCCTATTCAATTCTTATCAAAGGTCTGCATCGCCTCGAATACCGGGGATATGACAGTGCCGGAGTAGCTTTACTCAACGACAACGGCGAACTGAACGTGTATAAATCGCGCGGCAAGGTGAACGACCTCGAACGTTTCTGTGAATCGAAAGACTGCAGCGGGTCGCTCGGAATCGCCCATACACGATGGGCCACCCATGGCGAGCCTAACGATGTGAACGCTCATCCCCATTGCTGTCAGAACGGCACTCTGGCTCTGGTACATAACGGCACAATCGAAAACTATGCAGTGTTGCGCGAGGCGCTGGAACAGCACGGATGCTCTTTCCGCTCCGAAACCGACACCGAGGTGCTTGTGCAGCTTATCGGCTACATTAAGCAGTCGTCGGGCTGCTCTACTCTCGAAGCATTGCGTGAGGCGCTGCAGCAGGTGGTGGGCGCATATGCCGTGGCCCTTGTCGACAGGGAACAGCCCGATTGCCTGTATGCCGCCCGGAAAAGTTCTCCGCTGGTAATTGGCATCGGCGATGGCGCCACTTTCCTCGGCAGCGATGCCAGTCCGCTTGTGGAATTCACCGACAAGGTGGTTTACCTCAAGGATAATGAAATCGCAATAATATCGCGAAGTGAGCCGCTTAAGGTTATCACAAACGACAACACCCCGGGCAAAGTCGATATCAAAACTTTGAAAATGAGTGTGTCGCAGCTCGAAAAAGGCGGATACCCCCATTTTATGCTTAAAGAGATTTTCGAACAGCCCGACACACTGCACGATTGTATACGCGGACGTATAGTCGACGGAAAGGTGCTCCTTTCGGGCGTGCGCGACAACGAGGAAGTGTTCCGCTCGGCACGCCGCATAATTATTGTGGCCTGTGGCACTTCATGGCACGCCGGACTCATAGGCAAGCGGCTTTTCCTCGATCTGGCGCGTATTCCCGTTGAGGTGGAGTATGCATCTGAGTTCCGTTACAGCAATCCGGTGGTGAACCGTGGCGATATAGTCGTGGCGATATCACAGTCGGGCGAAACCGCCGACACTCTCGCGGCATTGCAGATAGCCCGTGAGCGCGGAGCTTTCGCATACGGTGTCTGCAACGTGGTCGGTTCGTCGATAGCCCGCGAGACCGACAGCGGCACATATATCCATGTCGGCCCCGAGATAGGTGTGGCGTCGACCAAGGCCTTTACCGGACAGGTTACGGTGCTTGCAATGCTCGCTCTTGCCGTTGGCCAGCTGCGTGGCACTGTGTCGGCCGAACAGGTAAAGGAAATAGCAGCCTCGATAAAGGCTCTGCCCGGCATAATCAGAACCACGCTGAAGCTCAACGACAGCATCAGGCATCTGTCGGGCATTTACACTTATGTTCATAACTTTCTGTATCTCGGACGCGGTGTAAACTTCCCGACAGCGCTTGAAGGTGCCCTGAAACTCAAGGAGATAAGCTATATTCATGCCGAAGGCTATCCGGCCGCCGAGATGAAACACGGACCGATTGCCTTGATCGACAACGAACTGCCTACGGTGTTTATCGCTCCGATGGACGACCTGCACGAAAAGGTAATCAGCAACATCCAGCAGGTAAAGGCGCGTGGTGGCTCGGTTATCGCCATAGTCACCGAGGGCGACGAGACTATTGCCACCATGGCCGACCATACGCTGGAAATACCCCGTGTGCCTGAATGTCTCTCTCCGGTGGTGTCGGCCATACCGCTGCAGCTCCTTGCCTATCATATAGCCGTGATGAAAGGCCGCGATGTGGATATGCCGCGTAATCTGGCCAAAAGCGTTACTGTGGAATAACAAACGGCATCATGTTCCGATTCAAGCAGTTTGAAATCGATGACCGCAACTGCGGTATGAAGCTCGGCACCGACAGCGTGGCGCTCGGGGCCTGGACTGAAATACCCTCTGATGCCCGGACCGCGCTCGATGTCGGTGCCGGTTCGGGCATTCTCTCGCTCATGCTGGCCCAGCGGTCGGCTCGACTGGCTGTAACGGCTCTGGAATACGATTCCGGCGCCGGAACCGATTGCCGGAAGAATCTGGAGGCATCGCCATGGGCATCGCGGCTGAATTTGGTGGAGGGCGACTTCCGCATGCATTGTCCCGAAAGACCGGTTGATCTGATAATCAGCAATCCGCCGTACTTTACCGGCGGACCTGAAGCCCCGCTCAAGGAGCGGGCGCTTGCGCGACATGAGGGCGGACTGAATTATTTTTCCTTGGTGGAGTATTCGGCCCGGTGGCTTTCCGCCGAAGGAACTCTGTCGATGATTCTTCCGGCGGAGAAATACGATGACGCCTTGTTCCGGGCCGAGATGGCGCGGCTGAAACTGCGCCGTCTGGCATGGCTTGAGCCATCGGCGGGTAAGGCTCCGATACGCGTTATGATGCAGTTCTACCGCACTGACGGACACTGTGCGGTAGAATCCGTTGCCATACGCGACAATGCCGGAATAACCCCGTTGTTCTCAAAACTCACAGCCGATTTTTACTTATAAGCCGGGTCTAAACGGCGGGGCGGTCGGATTTTATGTTCCAAGTTCAAGCTGATTTTTTATAAGATTAAAATATGTACCTTTCCTTTTGCTTAAACTTTCGTGATTCCCGGTTTCTTTTATTGAGCCATTTTCCAGTACTATAATCTGATCGGCATCTCGTACAGTAGATAGTCTATGAGCGACTATTACAACTGTTCTGCCTTTAAAGAACTGATTTAGGTTTCCGACAATAGTTCGTTCATTAGTCGCATCCAATGAGTTGGTTGCCTCATCAAGGAAAATGAAAGAAGGATCCTTGTATACAGCTCTTGCTATTAGTATACGTTGCTTTTGTCCTTGGCTTAAGCCAACACCGTCTTTGCCTATAATAGTTTCATACTTTAGAGGCAGTTGTTCTATATAATCTTTAATACAGGCTATCTCTGCCGCTTTTCGTAACTTATCATAGTTAATTTCATCATCGCTAATTGCTATATTGCGAGCAATGGATTCTGAAAAGATAATACCGTCTTGCATCACAACACCACATTGATTTCTCCACCACTTTAGATTAAATTGATTGAGGTTTTTATTTGCGACTAAAATAGACCCGTTGTTAGGTTGGTAATATCCGAGCATCAATTTTATCATTGTAGTTTTGCCACTGCCGGAAGCACCGACTATAGCAGTAACCTTTCCTTCTGGAATTTTAAGCGTTAAGTCGTCAAGAGTTTTGCTTAGAGCATTTGGATCGTATTTAAATGTGACATTCCGAAAGTCAATGGTTGTTTCACTATCAAAACTTTTAATGTTTCTCAGGGAGTTATCTTCTATTTTTCCTTGATGAACTTCGTAAATTCTTTCAAGAGAAATTTTTACATCTTGGATGGAGTATACAAAGCTCATAAATTGTTCCACAGGAGAATTTAGCTGTCCGACCATGTATTGAATTGACATCATGGTACCAAGGCTAATATCCCCGTTCACTACAGATGTAGCAGCAAACACTGTAATAAGAATATTCTTTATTTCATTTATAAAAATACTACCGCCTTCTTGTCCCTGTTGCAGACGCAACCCTTTGAATTGTGTCTCAAATAGTTTTTGTTGCGTATCTTTCCATTCATTACACCTTCTTTTCTCACAGTCTTGAAGCTTAATCTCCTGTATAGAGTTTATGAATTGGTAAGTTTTGTTTTGGTTTATGGCTTTAGCCTCAAATATTTCGTAATTGAGAACCCTACGTCGCTTTAAAAACAACATAACCCAGATTCCATAAATAATGCTGCCACACAGGAAAATTAGAAATATGGTTGAATTATATATGAATAATACACTGCCGAGTACAATAAATGTCATGACTGAGAAAAGCATTCCAAGTATTTGTCCGGTTAGGAATGTTTGTATGCGTTCATGATCGCCAATACGTTGAAGAAGGTCTCCCAATAGCTTTGTATCGAAGAATGCCATCGGGAGTTTCAAGAGTTTTATAAAGAAATCCCCTATGAGAGATATGTTGATATTCATGGAGATACGCATAACGAGCCATCTGCGTATGAAATCAGTAATCGCAGAACCGCATACAATCAGTAACTCTCCAATCATTATTAACCAGATAATGCTTAGGTTTTTGTTTTTGATGCCATTGTCCACAATGCTTTTAGTCAGGAATGGCATGGTAAACTGAAATACACACCCAAGTATCAGACCGATTGCTATTACAATAAAGTGCTTTTTAAACGGCTTAAGATATTGTAGTATAAATGGTATATAATCATGTTTTTCTCTCTTGCATTCTTTTTGATTGAAAAAGTTTTCAGTGGGTTGTAAAAACAGAGTAATCCCTTTGGTTTCTCCATTTTCTTCTGTAATACCCCATCCGGCAGTGAATTCTTCTTTATTGTATACTACTTTGCCTTTTGCCGGGTCGGCAATATAAAATTTCGTACCTTGTCGATTAATTTTATATAATACGATAAAATGGTTCTGATGCCAGTGGATTATACAAGGGAAAATTCCCTCTTTTAAAGAAGATACTGATGATTTGGCACAGAATGTATTAAAACCGAGTTCTTCTGCTGTTTTGCTAATTCCAAGGAGAGATACTCCTTGAGTTGTGGCATGACATAACGAATCAAGCTTTTCTAAAGAGAAATACTTGCCATATGCGGAGCAAACCATTTGTAAACAGCTTACTCCACACTGCATAGAGTCGTGTTGTTTGGAAAAGCGTATACTGCGCATCAGTAATTGGGCATTTTATTATCGATAGCTTGTTCGCGGTTCCGGCGGATTGTCCATGAAATCAACAACCACGGTCGAAGACTCGAACTTTTATAGCTGCGTGTAATCACACTGTTGTAATTTTCTTGTTTTGTGAGAGTCCTGTCTTTGCGTATGCCGGCAAAGTACGGAAGACCTAACGACAGGTATAGCTGGCGTGTGGGCTGCCATGCAATCTGAATGTGGGATTCTGTAGGGTTAAGATATTCCGTAGTGGTTGCCGGATTGTATGCTCTGCTTTGCCATGCAATTTTGGAGTATACGAAGAATTTGCCGAAGTCGTGCCTTATACTGGCTGACAGGATAACGCCCCGTTTGGCTGAAAATCCGCTATAGCAGTCGGAGATGAATGAAGCGTTGAACCCGATGTTCCAGTTTTTCGCCCACCAGCCAAAGTCTGTCGATATATTTATACCGTTGTATTTTCCATAATTCCGGAATGTCTGTATCATAACATCGTTATCACTATGGATATACGATTGTATCATATCATTGTTGTGTACATAAAGGGCGCTGAACCGGCTGCGGACCTCCCCGATCATCCGGTCGTATGAAAGTGTGATACGGTTCATTAGAAGCGGAACAAGATTGGGATTGCCTTCAAAACGAAGCCATGGATTGGTAGAGTGATTGAATCTGAAAAGCTGATTGCTGAGAGGCATCACATTGGTGAGATAGTAGTATAGCCTGACAGTCTGGCGGTTTTTCAGCATATATGTAAGACTTGCCGCTGCTTTCGGACGCCACCAGAAGTTCTTGTCGGCAGGTGTGGCGACATGCATGTATTGCAGGCCGGCCGATGCCATGTAGTATATGGAGCCTGCGCTGTTACTGTAGGTTAAATATGTATAGTTGCTTGCCAGCCGAATATCAGCCACTTCGATTGGAGTTGTTATGCGGTTCTGTTTTTTGTCGTATGTATATTCAAATTCATTTCCGGCATTGATATTTCCGTAAGGTCTGTCTCCGCTGTCGAAATCGATTGAGACAGTATACTGGTTGCGATATGATTTTTCACATTCACGATATTGGTTTTGCTGGATACCGATGTATTCAATGCTTTCATCGTCATACAGAACGCTGCTTTTATTGTATTTTATATATGATGTGAAGCGGGCGGAATTGTCGAAACTGTATTCATGGAACACTGAAGCCAGCATTCCTTCTGAAATAAGCCGGTTTTTTAGATCTGACTTGAACTCGGATTCAGAATCAGAATCACTTCCATATAGTCCGTGTTCATTTCTTTTGGTCTTGGTGTTGGAGTTTTCCCCCATAATAAGCGCAGCAAGGTAGTTGTGTTTGTCAGGAACCCATTTAAGTAATAATCTTCCGTCCCATCCAAGGTTGTTTTTCAAACTGCGTCCGTTTCTGTTTTTATGTATTCCCTGAAATTCTTCGTTTACAGTCATGTCTACAGCATTCTTGTGAATGTAGTCGCCGAATACGCCTCCGGAGATGGCTATTTTTTTTGTTCCTGTTTCGAAGTTGGCGCCCAAAAAGCCTTCGCATATAGGAATGTCGTGTCTGGTGCGTACATCTGTGAAGAGGTAGAGCGGAACATCTCTCTTGAGACGGATATTCAGAATTTTGCTTATGCCCATGTGCAGGTATCTTGCATTCATCACCTCCTTGATTTCCACCGATTCGATAAATTTGGGATCGATAGGAGCGATGCCGGAGTTAAAAAGTTTCCCGTCAATCATAATCAGAGGGGTTTCTCCTCCGCGCATGGTTATGCTTTGGTTGATGATGTCGACGTCAAGAACCGGAATCTCTGATAGTGCTCTGAACGGGTCTCCGCATTTTTTTGCAGTTGTCGACAGACGGTATATTTCACCTGTTGCAGTTGTTTTAGGACGGTTGTCTGATTCAACGGTCAGTTCGTCAAGTATAAGTGGATTTTTCGTCAGACCTGCGTCTATGACGGAGCCATTGGTCAGACTAAGAGTCTGTTGCCAGCTTTCATATCCCGTACACGACAGTGTTACGGTATATTCTCCTTCCTGTTCCACTTGAAATGTGTATGGAATTTTATCGATATATTCAAAAACTAAAATCGAGTCGGCTTTTTCCACGCATAGTTCAATATTGTCGGCAGAAGGTGTTCCATCGTAGTCGACATTGACTGTTATGGTATTCTGTGCAAAGGCGCTTATGCAGCATGCAATCGCAATCCCGCTCAAGAAGTATTTATTGGGCATAGACACGCTTTTTTTTAACAGTGAATTATAATATGATGTTGATGTTGCAAATATACACGTTTTTTTTAAAATATTATTTATTTTTCCAGAATTATTGTTTATTTTCTTGAAAAAATGAGAATCTAAAAAAACAAGGCCGGTTCATGATGCCAAATGACAGTTCATGAACCGGCCTTGATGTTGCCGTTAGAGTTTTGATAAAATCAGGATTCCTCTTTTATAAGGCCACGGCGATAGGCGGCGAGGAGTTTGTTTAGGTCGGATACCTGTTCTACAAGCAGTCGGCCTTTGTCGGTGTCGCGTACTTTCATACGCTTTGCCTTGAATTCGTTCAGTACGGTGTTCGAGATAATATCCTGACCTTCCTCGATGGCTTTTTCGCGCGATTCGAATGGCTCGTGTTCCACAAGCTGGAAACCGCGCGAATGGTATACCAAAGTATAGCCGGCAATGCCTGTTTCCGGCTGATATGCGCGGGAGAATCCTCCGTCGATAACCAATAGCTTGCCGTTGGCCTTTACCGGATTCTCGCCTTTCTTTATTTTCACCGGCACATGTCCGTTGATTATATGTGCGCCTTCGGTAGGCAGACCGAACTCCTGCAGTATGCGGTCGCATACTGCCTCGCTGTCGTGCAGCTGGTAGTAGTTGCCCCGGATTTCGCGGTGAGTTTCCTTGTCGGCTATAAGATAGCGTTCGAACGTGGCCATTTTCGATTTGTCGAACAACGGCGAGTCGGGTCCGCACCACAGATACCACATGTAGTCGACGGCATAGTCTTTGTCGCCTTCATCGTTGCCCTTGCGGCATGCGAACTGAACCAGATTGTCCAAACGGTCGAACAGACGTTTGCCGCTGAATGTCTCACCTTCGATTGTTACGCTCTTGAATGTCGCGTCCTGGTTCAAGGGCATCGAGGCGTGGAACATAAGATTATTGTTCCTTGCCAGATACAATGAACCGTGCCGCAGGAGGCAGTTCATGTGGCGCCGCATCTTCTCGTTGTTTACGAAAGTGTTGGTGAGCTGGGTTATTATGCGTTCTTCTTCTTCGGTCAGCCGGTTTGGGTCGGCGGGGTCGACGGTGGGGAAATAGCTGTCGAGCAATGGATATTCCGTGCCGTCGATTGTTATGGTGCCCTTGGAGTAATCGATTTTATGGAGCATGTTGCGGTCGTCCATGCCGAAGTCGGGGTGCCGCTCCACCATCTGACCTTCAAGTTTCCATTGTATCACGCACAGGGCCTTGTGCATCTGGGCGGTCACCATAATTTCTTTTTCGGAGAACTGGCGCTGCGAGAATTTCAGTTTTGGCTTGTATATTGCCAGGTCGGGTTCGCCGTACGTCTCCATGGCGAAGGTGGCCAGAGGCAGCAGGTTTATGCCGTAGCCTTCTTCAAGGGTTTCAAGATTGCCGTATCGAAGCGATATGCGCAGCACGTTCGCGGCGCTGGCTTTGTTTCCGGCGTGGGCACCCATCCACAGAATGTCGTGGTTGCCCCACTGTATGTCTACATTGTGGTAGTCGCATATGGTGTCCATTATGATATGCGCTCCAGGACCTCGGTCGTATATATCGCCTATGATGTGCAATGAGTCGATTGCCAGCCGCTGTATAAGCTCGCTCATGGCTATTATGAAGTCATCGGCTCGGCGGGTGTATATTATTGTGGATATGATCTGGTTGAAATAGGCGTGTTTGTTGGGGTCGG
This sequence comes from Muribaculaceae bacterium, assembly GCA_029056365.1. Lineage (GTDB taxonomy): Bacteria > Bacteroidota > Bacteroidia > Bacteroidales > Muribaculaceae > CAG-873. Next base: position 11,533 of record JAIDBM010000259.1, read on the forward strand.
CTTCGGTTTCGTGCAGAAGTTCCTGTATGATGTAGCTGAAATCTTTGGGCAGGGCCTTGTTGACTTTCGAGCGGGTATATTTCGATGATACGTTCTGCGCCACGTTCACCAGACGGTTGAGCGTAATCTCATACCACTCGGTCATGTTCTGTTCCTGCTCCTTTACAAGTTCGAGTTTCTCGCGTGGATAGTATATTACGGTGCAGAGTTCTTTTTTTTCGCTTTCGCGCATTGAATTGCCGAAAATCTCGTTTACCTTGCGTTTGATTGTGCCGGATGCGTTTTTAAGCACATGCTGGAATGCCTCGTATTCGCCGTGTATGTCGGTAAGGAAATGTTCGGTGCCTTTGGGGAGGTTGAGTATAGCCTCAAGGTTGATTATTTCGGTACTTGCTTTGGCAATTGACGGGAACGAGCGTGCCAGCAGCTGCAGATAGCGCATGTCGTTCTGGAGCTCGCTTGTATGATAATGGATGTATTCTGTCATATTCAGACCGTTTTCAGGTTATGGATGCAAATATAACAAATATTCTGCAGAAAAATGAATCGCTTTCTTTTTTTGTTGCCTTGCTTCCGGCCTGCCTATGTTTTCCCGATGCAAAGTCCGTGCGTGCGAAGCGGTCTAAGTCGTATGCTTAGATTCGTTCGACATGCGCGGCGTTGACCCAGGCTCGCGATGTGTTGTTGATTTTTACATCGTACCATTTGCCGGCCTGCGGGTCGCCGGGAGTGGCCAGCGAGTCGATAATCTGGAGTCTGGCACCTTCGGGCATAGGTATGATTTTGTCGGATGAGTTTTTAGGTGTACGCGGCACTGTGTTGAGGTTTGTAACAGGCACTGTCACCACGGCATGGCTGTGGTCGGACTGAGCCGAGGCTGCCCCGTAGGCCACCACCATTATATACACGGTCAGGGCCAGAACTATGATTCCGCCGAAGAAACCGGTTTTGCGAAGCATTATACCGTTGCCGAATATGTACATTCCTGCCATTGCAAGCAGCAGAATGAATAGTGCGGCGGCGGTCCAGGCCCATACTGTAGGAGTGGTCCATGCGATGATCGACTGGTGCAGGTTGCTCAGGAATGTGGAATCGTCTTCCGGAAGATTATCGACGCGCGAAAGCACGAAATCGCGGTTGGTACGGGCGTCGTCGAACGACGGATTCACTCTCAGTGCCCGTTCGTAATTCACAATGGCGAGGCCGGTTTTGCCAAGCCGGTAATAGCTGTTACCGAGGTTATAGTATATTGTGGCATTCGGGCCGCTTTCCTTCAGAGCATCGGTATAAAGCTGGGCGGCCTGCCTGAAGTTTTCCTCGTTATAGGCCGAGTCGGCACGCTGTGCGGCCGACAGGGCGGATGCCGGAATGGTTGCGGCAAGGCTGGTCAGAACCAGCATTATGTATCTGATTAGACTGTTCATTGCTTTACTGACTCAAAATCTTTGATTACGTTTGATGCATCGCGATACAGACTGTCGCGTTCCTGCTGCGAGTGGTCGGGGGTGAAGCGAGCCATCTCGCAGTCGTCGAGTATGCGTATGGCCAGTTCGATGCTTTCATTGCTGGCGCCATAGTCGGCGAGCTGCTGGGCTATGTTGGCGCGTATGAGCTGCGAGGGCGGCATGCCGAGTTTGTCGCCGAAGTAGCCGTACAGAGCTTTCGAGAGTTCTTCGTAGAATTTGTCGCCGGAGTCTTTGATCAGGCGGTTGGCCATACGCAGACGGCGGCGTGCCACACGGCTGGCACGCGACAGGCGTCGTCCGGCCACATCGGCCCGCAGACGTACATTGCGGCGGTAAACCCACAGAATTATCAGAAATACGACAACGAGCGCCGCGAGCATATACCAGTATGCGGCTCGCAGCATCAGCGGGGTGGTGTAGGGCGCCGGAGACGCTTCGCTCTGCTTTATGTGCAGAATATCGGTCATGGCGGCTGTCTCGGCTATTTTGGTGTTGCTTATTCCGGCAGCGCCACGTTCGACTTTAAATTCGAATTCGCGTCCGTTGGCTGTCTTGTATGATGCCGACTGCGGGTCGAAGTACACAAAGCGAATGCCAGGAATGGTGTAGTCGCCCACCTGTTGCGGCATCAGGGTGTAGTCGACGCTGAAAACTCCGCTCACATTGCCTCCCGAGGCCTTCGACTGTACTTCGGTTTTCGGAGTGTAGGCATCGATGCCCACCGGAACCTGCAGGTCGGGAGCCTTGAGATATTTGATATTGCCGCTGCCGCTGATTTCAATGCGGTAGTTTGCCGCTTCGTTTGTGCGCAGCTGTTCGGGTGTCAGCGATGTGGTGATGTCGAAGCGGCCGACAGCTCCGTTGAACCCGGCCGGCTTCGGTTCGGGCAGCGGCAATACATTGAGCGACACTTCGTTTGATGTTGTGGTTATTTTGCGCTCAATTATTTTTGAGGTAACAAAATATCCGTAGTACACCGGCACTTCCTGTTGCAGGGTAACATCGTATTTGCCAGAGTTTACAGTAAGGCGTCCGGCTTTCTGCGGGTATAGTATGCAACGTTTGAGCACGGCGGTGTAATAGTTCTGTCCGTTGTAATGCTCCATGTTCACGCTCAGGGGCACATCGAGTTCCTCGCTCAGAAAACCGTCGAAAACAGGCTGTGTCTGCACCTGGAAATTGCTGATGCCGTGCCGTGTGTAAACTTTGATTTCGGCTATGACAGGTTCTTGCTCGTACACTTTCTGTTTGCTGAAAGTAACGCGCACGATAAGGTCGCTGCTTTTAATCGGCGGGGCCTCGCTCTCGCCGCTTTGTGCCTGGGGAGGGGTTCCGGGCTGAGGACGTCGGATCTGGGCCGGCGCGTTCTTGTCGGGCGGCAGTATGGTGAAGTTCCCGCTTTTGCTCTTTACGTTCTGTCCGCCTATGGTGGCGCTTACCGCCGGAACAGTTACATCGCCCGCGCTTTCCGCCAGATAGGTATAGGAGTAGTCGACATATGATTCACGTGTCATCTGGCCGTTGATATACTGCACCGATTCCATGGTGCTGACCGATGGTCCGTAGATGAGTTTGCACCCCTTGAGCGACGGGGCCTGCAGACCGGTGGCCTGCCCTCCGGTTGCCCGGAAGGTGACGGCGAATTTCCGTCCTTCGACCTGTGTTCCGGGATTGATCAGAGTGAGCGAGTTCTGAGCCAAGACTCCGCCCGCCGCTGTAATCAGTGCCAGAAGCAATGCCAGAATGCGATATTGTGATTTATATCCAGACATGTATCGCTGTTATGTTTTATGTTTGAGAAATTTAACTGAATAGGATTTGCCGGCTGCTGCTGTGTGCTTACCAGGGTTTGCGTTGCGGACGTCCGTACACCGGTTCGGCCTCTTTGTCTTTGTCGCGTCTGGTCTGGTCTTCTTTCATCTGCACGGCACGGAGCTGGCGTTCTATGTCTTCGTTCTGCTGTTGTTGCTGCTGTTGTTGCTGTTGCTGCTGGTTGTTGTCTACGACATTGTCGTCGTTGTGCTTTTCGTGCAGAATCTGGTCGAGGAGGAGCTGATCGAGGG
>JAIDBM010000026.1 GCA_029056365.1 Muribaculaceae bacterium
GCATATACCGCTACGGAAATGCCGCATTGATTGGCGGAGGATTCGGAACCGGAATCCACAATATCAATGAAGCGGCCGTTTATGGCATTCCGGTGATATTCGGTCCGAACAACCACAAATTCCGCGAAGCCGCCGGACTGCAGGCATGCGGAGGCGGATTCTGCTATACCGACCGTACTTCTTTGGAATTGATCATGAACACCCTGCTCAACGACAGACGGGCACTGTCGGAAAGCGGCTACGCAGCCGCCGACTATATAAAGCGCAACACCGGAGCCACCGGGATAATTGCAAAAAAACTCGGCATCCCAACCTGATATGCAACATTATTCCGCGCAGCTAAAACAAACAAAACAGATATGATAAAAATCGGAATCATGGGAGGTTCCTCCCCCATCGCCGGCGAACTCATACGCCTGCTCATACATCACCCCGATGCCGACATCATATGGGTAAACTCCAGAAGCATGGCAGCCGGAGCGATATCAGATGTGCATGCAGGAATGCACGGCGATACAGAACTCAGGTTCTCATCCGGATACAATCTGGCCGAAGTCAATCTTGTGTTTCTGTGCTCCACCCCCGGCGAAACCGAGGATTTCCTGAAAGAAAACCCGGAAATTCCTGATAAACTACGTCTTATCGACTTGAGCGGCTATTGCATGGGAACTGAAAACTTTATCTACGGCCTTCCGGAATTATACCGGAAAACCATGGTTCGCGGAGGCACCCGCGTGGCAATTCCAGGAGCAATCGCCACAGTTCTCCAGCTGGCATTGCTTCCTTTGGCCAAAAACCTGATGCTGAACTGCGAAATATTCGCAACTGGCATAACTCCGCAATCCGACCGACCGGCAATGCCGAATTTCGCGGCAGCAGCCGGAAACATATGCCTTGACCGTCCGCTGCGCCACCCCCAGGCCGAAGAAGCCGTAGCAAACCTGTCGACCCTTCAGTCAAGCTACCAGGCCCCCATACAGCTTGTAAGCATGCGCGGCCCGCAAAGCCGAGGCACAATGGTGAGCCTGCTGCTTGATGCCGCGACCGACCTCCAGCACCTGCGCGAACTCTACGACAACTTCTACGACGACCACAACTTTGTTTATCTCACCGACCGTCCGGTAGAACTTAAAGACGTTGTCAACACCAACAAATGCCTTATACATCTTCAGAAGTTCGACGGACGACTCCTCATAAGCGCCGCAATCGACAATCTGCTCAAAGGCGGCGCCGGAACCGCCGTACACTGCATGAATCTTCTTTTCGGTCTTGCCGAGCGCACAGGACTCACTCTTAAGACCTCAAGCTACTTCTGATGAAATTAACCCGCCCCATATCCCCGTGGCCATATGCCGTGATGTACTCACTGCTGGCAATAGTGGCTTTAGTTTACGAACGACTTTCTCCTGCGGGCGTATGGGGCATTGACACGCCGAGTTATATCGAAGCCGGCGAAGCCCTTTTCAACGGAACCATACACGCCGAACGTACCCCGGTATATCCATTATTTATATGCGCCATAACGCGGTTCATGAGTCTGTTTACCGACCCTTCACATGCGCTTAAAACAGTGATGATGGCCCAATGGTGCATTTTTTTTATAGCAGTGCATTATGTACGGCTTAGCCTAAAACAGCTGCTGCCCGATTCAAAAAAATGGGTTCTCGCAGGTACGGTTCTGTTCGCATTCAACCCCATGATATGGCAGTTCAACAACTGTCATATCACCGAATCACTGGCTGTGTCTGTAACTGTATTCATAATCTGGTCGACAATATCCGTGTTGCGCGAACCGGGAGTACTGCCGATGATACGGATGTTCATGTGGGTGACGGTGGCGCTTTTCCTGCGTCCGTCATTTTTATATCTGCTTCCACTGGCCGGAATTCTGCTTTTGGCAATGGCCCTGAGAACCAGGCGGCACCGGAATTCACTGATATGCGGCATAACATGTCTGGGTGTATGCGTTGCATGTGTACTTGCCTACTGCCATGAAAACTACAGGCAGAACGGCGTACGGGCCATGTCGTTCACAGGCTCCATAAACGCATATTTCACGTTACGCGAAGCCGGAACAGTACACCCCGACTCATGTGCCGACCGACTGATGTCGGAAGCACTCAGGCGCAATCTCAACCCGCACAATACCGCCGAATACGCCGATGCCCTTACATGGCCGGAAATACGCGGCATAATGCGGGAAGTGCCAAAATCAGAAATCGAGGCCTATATAGGCTCTGAAATCGCCGCCCACAAAAAGGAGGTCCTTGAACTGATATGGCGCCGGACTACGGTGTATCTGGCGGCGATACCAATGATCGACCTCACCACATACATGAACAGAATACCCATGGCACTGCCATGGCCGACTAACTTCACAGAACTGGCTGCCACAGTTCTGGCAACCATGTGGTTTATATTCCTTCTGATTCGCCGACGCCGGTTCCCGATAGCCATACCATGGCTTATAGGCTTGGTATTAGGCCAGTTCGCAGTAGTGCTTACAGGCGCACAGGACGAATACAACCGACTGTTGCTGCCTTGTATCCCGGCCTGGACAATACTGATGATTGTTACAGCTCACTCCATTAAACAGACTATCAATGACACAAGAAGCCTCCGCGTCCGCCACTCGTAAAAAAGTGTCGGTGCTCATACCATGCTATAACGAACACTCTGTGCTCCCGCTGCTATTCGCCCGCATGAATGAATTCATCGACACCATGCCTGAATACGACTGGGAAATAATGATGGTGAACGATGGCTCGTCCGACGACTCCATGAGCCAGATAATACACATGCATATACGCGACAAACGATGGCAATTCGTCGACCTTTCGCGCAACTTCGGAAAAGAGATTGCCATGATGGCCGGACTCGACTACATCAGCGGCGACTGTGTGGTGATAATGGACGCCGACCTGCAGGACCCGCCGGAACTCATACCGGAAATGCTCGGATACTGGCACGAGGGATACGACGATGTATATGCCACACGCAAAAGCCGAGGCAAAGAATCATGGCTAAGAAAACGGCTCAGTCTCAGCTATTACAGCCTGCTTCAGCGAACAACACGGATACCGGTGCTTCAGAATGCGGGCGATTTCAGACTCCTCGACCGTAAATGCATCGACGCTCTGCGTTGCATGCGCGAGGTACAGCGCTACACCAAAGGCCTGTTCACGTGGATAGGCTTCCGCAAAAAAGAAATAAAATTCGACCGCGCCGACCGGGCCGCAGGCCAGACCCACTGGAATTTCTGGAAACTTCTCGCGCTTGCCATCGAAGGAATCACAAGCTACACCACAATTCCGTTGCGCATCAGCACCGTTGTAGGATTCATCACCTCCATCGGAGCATTCATAGCCACCATATACTTCCTCATCAAAACATGGATTCTGGGTGATCCGGTACAAGGCTTCCCTACCCTGGTGATATTGATTCTGTTTCTGAGCGGAGTAATACTGCTTAGTTTAGGCATCATGGGCGAATATATCGGACGGATATTCAACGAAACAAAAGCACGTCCGCCATACTTCGTTCAAAGCACATCGGCACAAAGAAACCCGGAGCCACCATCGGCACAGGCATCGGCACAAGCACATACATATACTCAAAGCCGCTGACAAACCTTTGTACGATTCGGAAATTTTGCGTAACTTTGCACGTTCAAAAACACATCGCTATGAAAGAAAGAATTCTCCTGTCGCTCGCCCATATGGGAGGAAGCGAACAAAAATACGTAGAAGATGCATTCCGCACCAACTGGATTGTACCTCTTGGTCCTAACGTAAACGAATTCGAAAACAGGCTCGAAAAATATCTCGGGGCAGGAAATGTAGTGGCACTTAGCGCCGGTACAGCCGCCATACACCTCGGACTTGTGATGCTTGGCGTAAGCAAGGGCGACGAGGTGATATGCCAGTCGCTCACATTCTCGGCCTCGGCCAATCCGATCTGTTATCAGGGAGCGACTCCAGTGTTCGTCGACTCGGAACCCGACACATGGAACATGGACCCCGCAGCTCTCGAACGTGCCATTATCGAACGCAAGAATATCACAGGCTGCTACCCGAAAGCAATCATACCGGTATATCTCTACGGCATGCCGGCTAAAATGGATGAAATATCCGAAATCGCCGCCCGATACGGCATACCCGTGCTTGAAGACGCCGCAGAAGCACTCGGCTCTGAATACAAAGGCCGCAAATGCGGTACAATAGGCGAATACGGCGCACTGAGTTTCAACGGCAACAAAATAATAACCACCTCAGGCGGCGGCGCACTTGTATGCCCCGATGCTGAAAGTGCCGGACGAGTGAAATTCTACGCCACCCAGGCCCGTGAAGCCCGTCCGTACTACTACCACGAAGTTATCGGATACAACTACCGGTTAAGCAACGTAAGCGCCGGTATCGGATGCGGACAGATGGAAGTCCTCGCCGACCATGTGGCACGACGCAGGCAAATCCACGCCCTTTACAAACAGCTTCTGGCTGATATTCCAGGAGTAACGGTCCACGACAATCCGTCGGACGACTTCAACTCAAATTTCTGGCTCAGCACCATGCTGATTGACCCTTCGACAGGCCGTACCCCCGATGAAATACGTCTTGCGCTTGAAGAAGAAAATATCGAAACCCGCCTGCTGTGGCGTCCGATGCACATGCAACCGGTATTTGCCGACGCACCATATTATGGCGGCACTACCGGCGAAGACCTCTTTAACAAAGGACTGTGTCTGCCAAGCGGTTCGAATCTAAGCGACGACGACATACGCCGCGTATGCGAGGCCATCAGAGCCTGCTTCTGATACCCGGCTATAAAACACCAAGACTACGGCCCGGCAACGGGCCGTAGTCATCAATTCCAGATTACGGCTACCGAGGCCGTTTCCAAAAAACAGAATAAAATGCCAATAGCCCTTATAACCGGCATAACCGGACAAGACGGCTCATATCTCGCCGAATTCTTACTTGAAAAAGGATATGAAGTACATGGAATAATACGCCGAAGCTCAAGCTTCAACACCGAGCGTATCGAACATCTATATCTCGATGAATGGGTGCGCGACATGCACCGGCGGCGCCTTCTGCATCTACATTATGGCGACATGACAGACTCGTCATCGCTCATCCACATCATAGCCCAGGTAAAACCCGATGAAATATACAATCTTGCCGCACAAAGCCATGTAAAGGTTTCATTCGATGTACCTGAGTATACCGCCGATACAGACGCGCTGGGCACGCTTCGCCTGCTTGAAGCCGTGCACATACTGGGCATGAGCGGCAAATGCCGGATATATCAGGCCTCAACTTCCGAACTTTTCGGAAAAGTCCAGGAAATACCTCAAAGCGAGACAACACCGTTCTATCCGCGCTCACCCTATGCCGTTGCAAAACTTTACTCCTTCTGGATTATGAAGAACTATCGCGAAGCATACGGCATGTATACCGCCAACGGCATTCTGTTCAACCACGAAAGCCCTCGGCGCGGCGAGACATTCGTAACACGAAAAATCACTCTTGCCGCAGCTCGCATAGCCGCCGGACTGCAGGACAAACTGTATCTGGGCAATCTCGATGCCCTCCGCGACTGGGGGTATGCACCCGACTACATCGAGTGTATGTGGCTAATCATGCAGCAACCCGAACCCGACGACTATGTGATTGCAACCGGAGAATACCACTCTGTACGGGAATTCGCCACTCTTGCCTTCAGTTACGCCGGAATAAACCTGCGCTGGGAAGGCAGCGGTCTTGACGAAAAAGGAATTGATACCGCCACCGGAAAGACACTTGTCGAAGTCGACCCCCGCTTCTTCCGTCCGACAGAAGTTGAACAGCTGCTTGGAAACCCGGCCAAAGCCAGAGAGCGGCTTGGATGGAACCCGACCAAAACTCCGTTCAACGAACTCGTCAGAATAATGGTTGAGTCCGATATGAAAATCACAAGCAGCAATAATCGTGGATAAAAATTCAAAAATTTACATTGCCGGACACCGGGGACTGGTGGGAAGCGCCATATGGCGCAATCTGCAACAGCGCGGCTTTACAAATCTCATCGGTCGCTCCCACGCCGAACTCGACCTGCTCGACCCTGTGGCGGTACGTGAATTCTACGACAGCGAACAGCCCGATGCCGTAGTTCTTGCAGCCGCACACGTAGGGGGCATCATGGCCAATTCAACCTACAGGGCCGATTTCATATACCGGAATCTGCAGATACAACAGAACGTGATAGGCGAATCATGGCGGCATGGAATAAAACGCCTGCTTTTCCTCGGATCGACATGCATATATCCACGGGAAGCCAGACAGCCTATCACCGAAGACCAGCTGCTTACATCCGCCCTTGAGTACACCAACGAACCATACGCCATTGCCAAAATAGCAGGACTCAAACTCTGCGAGTCGCTCAACCTCCAGTACGGCACAGACTACATTGCCGTAATGCCTACAAATCTGTACGGTCCAAACGACAATTTCGACCTTGAACGGTCGCATGTACTTCCGGCCATGATACGGAAAGCCCATCTGGCCAAACTACTGGCTGACGACAACTTTGAAGCCATCCGCGCCGACCTGCGCCGACGCCCGGTAAGCAATCTCGATGCCGATACCGCCGACCGCAATGAAATAAGCCACCGTCTGGCCGGATTCGGAATATATCCCGACAGGCTCGAACTATGGGGCAGCGGAAAGCCATTGCGCGAGTTTCTATGGAGTGAAGATATGGCCGATGCATCAGTGCACATTCTGCTCAATGTGCATTTCTCCGACCTCATCCCGGCCGACTCGGACGTGCCTGTTCGAAACACCCACATAAATGTAGGTACGGGCAAAGAACTGTCTATAGCGCAGCTTGCGGAAACAGTATGCCGCACTGTAGGGTTCAGCGGCGAAATCCGCTGGGATTCGGCCAAACCCGATGGAACAATGCGTAAACTGTGCGATGTAAGCAAACTGCATTCTCTCGGATGGAAACACAAAGTGGAACTGCCGGAGGGCATAAAGAAACTCTATGAATGGTATCTTTCTGACAAATGACTCTATATCATACCTGATTGCCGGACTGTTTCTGCTGCTGTTTGAAACACTCTATGTGCATTTTGCCCGCAAATTCAACATCAACGACAAGCCGAGTCTACGTTCATCGCACCGTGTAGAAATCCCCACCGGAGGCGGAGTGGTGATATTCATGAGTGTGCTTATATTCATACTCTGGCACACCTATATGGCCAATGTTACATGGTGGACCCTGCTTCTAAGCTGCGGTGTACTTACTATTGTATCATATATCGACGACCTCAACCCCCTGCCTGCGGAATCACGTCTTATGATACAGGTTGTGGTGATAGCCTACGTGTTCCGTACGCTCATACATCTGGAAACCTTCGACATCTTCCTCATAATACTCATTCTGGGCACCGGACTCGTCAACGCCTATAATTTCATGGACGGCATCAACGGCATGCTTGTAGCCTACTCCACGGTGTTTCTGGGCACGATAGCCGTATACATCTCTGTTTACGGCCCGAGTCCTACAGCCACATACGCGCCGACCATGTTCATCGGCCTGACGATTAGCCTTCTTGTCGCGGTACTGATATTGGGGATATTCAATTTCCGCACCAAGGCACTTATATTTTCAGGCGATGTAGGCAGCATAACCATGGGTTATTGTGTAATGTTCATCATGGCGTCGACCATTATTCACACCGGCAACGCAACAATCATTGTGTTTCTGATTGTATATGCCGTGGATTCAGTCTACACCATTCTGCAACGTCTTTTCGAAGGCGAACGTATTACCCTTCCGCACAGGAAACATCTTTATCAGGTGCTTGTACACCGGCGCGGCTACAGCCATCTGGCTGTCAGCACCGGTTATGCCGTCACCCAGCTGGTAATAAACTCCGTCTACTTCCTTATTCCGGCCACTCTGCAATGGACCTACGTTATTGTGGTTCTTACATCACTGACGTTCACATACTTCATTCTAAAGCACTGATGAATAGAACATGATGCTTTGAATTACCAGCGAGTTGCGATAAACCTCTGTGCAAAAAAAATTAAAAAAAACAGCATGAAATTTGGCTGATTGGAAATTTATGCCTAAATTTGCAGTGTAAAACAAGGCGATTTAGTGTAGTGGCCTAGCACGCCACCCTCTCAAGGTGGAGACTCGGGTTCGATTCCCGAATTCG
>JAIDBM010000260.1 GCA_029056365.1 Muribaculaceae bacterium
TCGTCGGCAGCGTCATATGTGTATAATAGACAGGCATTCATGACCGGACTCGAACGCAACGCCGATGTAGTGCACATGGCCACCTACGCGCCTCTGCTGGCACACATCAAGGGCTGGCAGTGGCGCCCCGACCTCATATGGTTCGACAACAGCCGCATAGCCCCGTCGGCAAGCTACTACGTGCAGCAACTCTATGCCGCCAACAAAGGCTCAAGAGTGCTTCCGCTTGTAATGGCCGATGGAAAACCAGCGGCAGGAAATCCGGGCCAGAACGGACTGTTCGCCTCGGCTGTCATCGACAATGAAAGCAACTCCATCATAATCAAAGCGGTCAACACTTCCGATGAAGACATCAACATGTCGGTTGGCATGAAACTGCCCAAGAAATCATCGCTGCGCAACGATGTGGAAATGATTACACTGAAAGCCGATGCAATGGCCGAGAACACGCTCGACAATCCCACGGCTGTGCTTCCCGTGAATTCGGTATTGAAACTCTCCGGCACAACAGAATTCTCCGATTCCCTGCCGGCCGGCAGCTTCAGGGTTTACAGGCTGAAACTGGAACAGAAATAAGACCCGACCCAACAAACAAAGCGGTGGCGGCAAGGATGCCGCCACCGCTTTGTTTTGCAAAACAGATGCCCGCACATATATGTACGGGCATCTCTCACCAAACATTAAAATTATAACAATCAGGGATTTACCCCCCCCCGAAGACTTAAGATGTATTGCTTCGGGGGCATCTGCATTTTGCGTTTGAATGTCTCGCGGAAAGTCTTCACATCGCGGAAGCCGCACATTTCGGCCACAGTCTGCACATTGGTATTGCCATCGCGGAAAAACTGCACAGCCTTGTATATTCTGTATTCGTTTATGAAATCGATCAGCGACATACCAGTCATACCGCGAATTTTCTTATACAGAGCCGAATGACTCATTGCAAGACGCTGTGCAAGCATTCCTATGCCGAAGTTCTCGTCGGTCATGCACTCGTCGATCACCCGCCTGCACTCAAGCAGGAATTTCTGTTCCTCACGGTTGTATGTGCCCGCCGGCGTACCCGACGAAACAAGCGATGAGCCGTCGTCGCGCTTCTCGAACAGGCGTTCCACCTGCCTCAGAAGCACTTTCACGGGCGTAGGTTTCGTAAGATATGCATCGGCACCCTCGTCGAATGCCTGCAACATGTCGTCTTCCGATGTCAGAGCCGAGAATACCACCACCTTTATATCGCGTGTGCGAGGGTCGGATTTCAGCTCCCGCAACACCTGGTGCCCGTCGAATTCGGGCATCATCAAGTCGGTTATCACCACATCGAAACCTCCGCCCCGGGCCAGTTCCACTGCCTCGGCGGCATCGCTCATGCGCGTAACCCTGTAGCCGCTTTCGAATGCATGGGTAAGCACCGACAGCACATCCTGGTTGTCGTCGATAATCAATATCGAACGTGTGGAGGTGGGGTCTGAGATCCGGTGCGGCAACGATAGTTCACCGGCAGGGGGTTCCGG
>JAIDBM010000261.1 GCA_029056365.1 Muribaculaceae bacterium
AAAACAAGGCGATTTAGTGTAGTGGCCTAGCACGCCACCCTCTCAAGGTGGAGACTCGGGTTCGATTCCCGAATTCGCTACAAAAGCTGAGCAGACGCTCAGCTTTTTTATTTTAAAGCCTATATTCTTCCAAGCAACTCCAGAATCCGGGGCAAAACCGGACTGACACCATCATTGACAATCAGTTCCGCCCCCGGCACCGATTCAGCGCGTTGAGCCTCAATCCGCGCCCTTACATCATCGGCACATACCGCATTACGCAGCATCACACGTCTGATTCTCAGCTCCTCCGGAGCATATACCTGCCACACCTTATCGGCCATTTCCACCAGGCCTCCGCTAAGCGGAATAGCCGTTTCCACAAACAAATCGTGATTCATGTCAATGCGGCGGCGCAAATCGGCTCTTACCGCACCATGCACAATGGCATTGAGCGCGGCAAGCTTTTCTGAATCGGAAAAAACAAGCTCCGACAGCCGCCTGCGGTCGATTCTTCCGCCCGCATCCACAACCTCCAAAGACAGCTCTGCCGCAATACGGCATTTAATGCCTGCATCGGAATCCATTAGTCTGCGGGCCTCGGAATCACAATCGTATACTTCATGACCGCAGGCACGCAGAATGTTGCTTACAACACTCTTGCCGCTTCCGATTCCACCGGTTACAAGTATCATATCATTTGCTTATATAATAATCAACCGAATCTACCTCCAGACGAACATTCTGAAGCACGGCCGGAACATTTCGAAGACGCAGTTTCACACGACCGCTTCCTCCCGGCGCTCTATCGTCATAGTCCGCAATAACCTTGAACTCAGGAGCTGACTTTGTGTAAGCGCTCATAGGTATCATATATATCACATTCACCTTTGCAGGGAAAGTAATCAACCTGCTTCCGTGTGGAGCGTTCACGCTCTCTATCACCACAGGCCTGCTCTTGATTATCAAAGGCTCCACTGCCACAGTAAGAGTCGCACTGTCAGGAACAACCCGCGAACCCGCCACCGGAGGCAACAGACGGACCCGTCGGACAAGAGTAGAGGAAATATCATCGAATCTCAGCGGCTCGGTTGTTACCGCTGTAATCCTGCTGCTCAAGGGAGTGGCCGAGTAAACTCTGGCACTGTCGACATTAAGCACCGGCTGCCCCACCATCGAACAACCAGGAGCCGTGGAGACATTGCAGTCGAGCACTATAGGCAACTGCACCGGAGGCGCCGATGTGTACAATACAATCAAAGAATCAGGTGACACAAGAGTGGCATTGGCACCTCCCACACTCTGCCGCACTATACCCTTCATTTCCGCATCGCCAAGCCGTATGCCTCGCTGAGAACGGTAAAGGCGAAAATCTATGTCGGCAGTCGCCGGATGTCCGAAAATATAGCGCAGCAGCTGCGATCCCTTTCCCCTTGCCGACACCTGGACATGATCAGGAACATCCGATATAATCGTTACCGTGTCAGGCACATGAACCAGACGAACAGGAACGCGGAGGTCAAAAGTTGATTCCTCGTTCAGAGTCATCACACACCATAATGCCGCAGCAATAGCCACAAACACCATGAAGGTCATAAAATTATGACCTTGCTTACTTTTCAGCATAACAGCCAACCGAACCGAAAAACGGTGCAGCCGTAATTTAAGCCGCCGGATATTCATTGTTGTGGCTAAGGCAATCCTGTCTCATGCGTGGCATGAAACAGGATCACAGTATTATGTCTATATTATTTCTGTGTTGCTTCGTTGGCGGCATCGGCCGAAGGATATACCGAACCCTTGTCGATACGCAGACGAACACCATCAGCGACCTCTACGATAAAGCAAGTTTCTTTTACATCCTTTATCGTACCGTGTATTCCACCGGCTGTAACAATCTTCTGGCCTGCGGAGAGACTTTCACGGAATTTACGGATTTCTTTCTGACGCTTCTGCTGCGGGCGAATCATAAAGAAATAAAAAATCACAATAAGAGCCACAATCATGAATATTGAATTCATCGGATTTGGCTGAGCTTGAAGGAGGATCATTTTGTTATTTTTGATTGTGAATATTGTTTTCTATTACTCGGGTTTTATGCGACACTGCCTGTATCAGGTTCAGTTTTTCTTCAACAGGCCTTCCTTTTCAAGATATGTAACGACAGCATATAAAATTCCGTTTACAAACTGGCCGCTGCGCGATGTGCTGTAGTTATTGGCTATCTCTACATATTCGTTCATTGTAACAGGCACCGGAATCGACGGATAATTCATCAGCTCGGCAATCGCGCATGTCATGATTACGATATCCATGAAGGCAAGCCGTTCCGAATCCCACTGGTCGACGTTTATGAAACGGTCGATATACTCGCGGTACATCTCGCGGTTCTCCACGGCCAGACTGAACAGTTCGGAGCCGAAAGCGGCATCTTCCTCATCCTTGTATTCAGGCAGAAGCGACACCTCGGAATCGGGATTCTTTGCGAAATGCCCTATTGTCTTGAGCACAAAGGTTGTCATGATTTCAAGGTCGTCGTTCCAGAAAATGGAACGATTCTCAAGTTCCTCGGCAAAATCGTCGCTTGTAAGAATCACGTTCTTGACCAGATTTCGCCACAGACTGCAGTCGCCCTCATAGCTCCGCTCCGGCGATTTCATGTACTCCTGATATATGTCCGAAGCCACAATGCTGTCGAGCAGTTTTTTTATTAGCGCCGGCTCATCGGCCCATCGCATCGGATGATCCTTGAGATATTTCTGCAGGCCTTCGTTTTCCTTCAATCTTGCCACCAGCGCATTGTTTATGAAGCGGGTGTTGGGATTACGGTCCTGGTCGGTTGCA
Source organism: Muribaculaceae bacterium (assembly GCA_029056365.1). GTDB lineage: Bacteria > Bacteroidota > Bacteroidia > Bacteroidales > Muribaculaceae > CAG-873. The sequence goes on from JAIDBM010000261.1 coordinate 2,824, forward strand.
AGGTATTTACGTTTTGCGTTTTCTATGCGGTCGGCCTGAGCGTTGGTAAGTTCAATTATCAGGCCGAAAATATGGTGATAGAGACCATATGCCGTATCAAGCGAACGCTGAAGATCGGAATGCGCGTTTCGGTATGCTGCCCTTGAATCGTTGTATGCTTCAAGTGTGGCAACCGCCTGACGCAGACCCGCCTCATAGCCTACCTGACTGAATTCGGGATTTGAACGGAATGCTTTTTCAACGGCTTCCGATGTGGCAATAACTGTTGTTATAAGCGAAGTCCACAGTCTCACATCATCTTCAAGAGTGAGTTTGCGGCGCTTGGCGTAATCGGCATATACAGCCGATTCGCCTATGGCATCGGCAAGTGAAGGAACGCATGTACGCAATGCCTCATACGAGCCGTTGCCCTTGAGCATGGCATTTTTTATGGCATCGGTATCAAGTAGCGCCTTGCCTACACGGTTGGTGCTGAGCTTCGGCGGGAGAACCGCAGCCTGTCGGTTGCCTCTGCGCTGAGGGTTGCAGCCGCTCAATTCAATAATCAACTGCAATACATCGAGATAAACTGAATATGCGAAACGTTTGTCACGCGATGCCGCCTCTGGAGCGGGATCAATTCGGAATTCACTGCGTGTAAGCAGGTAAGCGTACAGCATCTGCACTACCTTAACTCTGATAAGTATGCGGTTGACCATATGAAATGTTCTATCTTTGTATTTTTGCGCTGCAAATTTAGCAAATATTTATGAGAGTGACAAAAGTTTGGCGCTGTTTGTGTCTGCGGGATTATTACAGAATAGTGGTGAATGCGTTATTTCAACGGATTCCAGCCTTGCGCCGTAAGGGGAATCTCGCCTTCTCCATCGCGGGTCACAAGCACAGAACCGAGTTCCGGCCGTGTAATGTATCCTATCACTTTCACACCTTCGATTTTTTCAACCTTTTCGCGGTCGGTAAGAGGTACAGTAAAAAGCAGCTCATAGTCCTCGCCTCCGTTAAGGGCGGCGGTAACAAGATTCATGTTAAGTTCCTCCGCCATAACCGCTGTCTGATAATCAATCGGTATGCGGTCTTCATACACACGGCATCCGACATTGCTGTCGCGGCATATATGAATCAGTTCCGACGACAGGCCGTCGCTCACATCAATCATCGATGTAGGTCTGATTCCTTCTTTTGCCAGAGCTTCCACTATATCACGTCTGGCTTCCGGTTTAAGCTGGCGTTCAACAAGATATTCCTTACCGGCGAAATCGGGCACAAAATCCTTGCGTCCGGCCGATGCCACCTTTTCCCGTTCAAGAAGCTGCAGGCCCATATAAGCCGCACCCAGATCGCCGCTCACACATATCAGATCGGTATCTGCGGCACCGCTCCGACGAACCACATCATCGGCCTTTGCATCGCCGATACACGTAACCGAAATCACAAGCCCCTGATGCGAGGCACATGTGTCGCCGCCTACAATATCCACTCCGTAAATCTGACATGCAAGGCGTATGCCGGCATATAGTTCCTCGATATGCTCCACAGTAAAACGTTTGCTGATGCCAAGCCCTACCGTAATCTGACGCGGAGTGCCGTTCATTGCATAGATGTCGCTGAAATTCACTACAGCCGCTTTGTAACCCAGATGTTTCAAAGGAACATAAATGAGGTCGAAGTGCACATTTTCCAGCAACATGTCTGTGGTCACAAGCACTCTGGTGTCGGGATACGACAACACGGCGGCATCATCGCCCACTGCAAGCTCGCTGGCCTGATTCTGATTCTTAAGTCCGGCTGTAAGACGGTCGATCAGACCGAATTCGCCTAATTCTGATATTTCTGACATATAAAGAGTCGGTTCGACAAAAAACAATTAACGGAGCAGACGCAGCCGATTATAAGCCGCGTCTGTTCCGGTACATAAAATTATGCCATTATACTCTGAGTATCACTTCTTTCATAAGTTCCACCACTATAGGCTGAGCCTTTACAGCGGCTTTCTGCACTTCCTCATGAGAAGGAACTTCGGTGATATCCTTACCGCCAAGATCGGTTATTACACTTACGCCGAACACACGCATTGATGCATGACGGGCCACAATAACCTCCGGTACGGTACTCATGCCCACCGCATCGCCTCCGATCACACGGAAATATTCATATTCGGCCGGAGTCTCGAATGTCGGTCCGGGCGTGCCCACATAAACACCGTGCATGACACGGATGTTCTTTTCGGCCGCCACAGCATCGGCAATAGCCACAAGAGCTTTGTCGTATGGTTCAGTCATTGCGGGGAAACGCGGGCCAAGTTCCTCGTAGTTCTTGCCACGGAGCGGGTTTTCAGGGAAGAGGTTGATATGGTCGGTGATAATCATTACATCGCCCACCTTGAATTCTTTGTTCATTCCGCCGGCAGCGTTGCTCACAAAGAGAGTTTCAATCCCAAGCGCCTTCATCACCCTTACCGGGAATGTCACCTGTTTCATGTCGTATCCTTCATAATAGTGGAAGCGACCCTGCATAGCCATTACACGGCGACCGCCCAGAGTTCCGAATATCAGATTGCCGCTATGGCCTTCGACAGTGCTGACAGGAAAATTCGGAATATCCTTGTATGCGATATACTGTTTGTTCTCTATATGGTCGACAAGAGCACCGAGTCCGGTGCCGAGTATGATGCCTATCCCCGGCATTTCGCCCTCGACATGGTTTCTGATCCATTGGGCGGTTTCATTGATTTTCTGAAGCATTTTATGGTAGTTATTGATTGTTGGTTAAACCTTTTCTTTGCCGTAAAAGTTCACGCACGGCTTCGATGAAAGTTTCTTTTTCTGTAAATTTAAGGAAATCGACCTCTATCGGCAGATAGTAAATCACCGATTTCAGCTCATGCGGGAAATAGGGGTTGGTAGAAAGCCTTACCGCATCCTTTTCTGTGGTTATTATAAGTCTTCGCCGTCCTCGAAGCGAATCGAAACGTCTTTTAATGTTTTCAAGATCCTTTCGGGTGTAGTTATGATGGTCGGGATAAACGTTAATCTTAACCTTGGCCCTGTAGCTTTTTATCTGGCGGACGAACGGACGCGGATTCCCAATGCCGCTAAGTATCAGTATCGAGTCTTCTGCGTCAAGCCACTCAAGATGCGGTATCGCGTTTACTTCGGCAGGAAACAGAGGTTTGAGCGGGCAATAATTATATCGCGAGAAAAAAAGGAATTGCGATGGAGGCGGATACAGGTTCAGATTATTCTTAAGAATGCGGCAGTCAACCGGTTTGATTGCCTCCGGACATTTCGACACCACCACCACATCGGCACGGTATATTCCCCGTGCGCTTTCGCGCAAACGCCCGTAAGGCAGCATTCTGTCGGCATATACCGGTTTGGCGAATTCTGTAATCAGCACCGAAACAGTAGGCTTTACATAGCGGTGCTGGAAAGCATCGTCAAGAATAACGAGGTCAATGTCCGGGTCGATCTTCAACAACTCGTTGATGCCCCGCACCCTGTCTTCACACACCACCACACGCACCTGACCGTTGAATTTATGGTACATCTGGTACGGCTCATCGCCTATATCGCGAGGAGTGGAATGCGATGTCGCTGTGACAAAGCCCTTGGTCTGGCGTTTATACCCTCGTGAAAGCACGGCGAGATGATGACTGTGTCGCAAGCCTTCGACAAGATATTCCGTATGAGGCGTCTTGCCGCTTCCGCCAGCCACAAGGTTGCCGACAACTACTACTGGAACTTTGAATGTATGCTGCCGCAATATATTCCAGTCGAACAGTTTATTGCGTGCCCATGTCACCAGCCCGTAGATAGCAGAAGCGGGCAGCAACACAAAGTTAGCATATATTCTTTTAAGTTTCAATCTATTCGCTTTTATATAGTGAGTTTATAACAGCATCCGAAGCCGCAGTATTTTCAGTATACAATCTCAACTTCAGCCATTCTGGCCTGAACCGGATTCTGAGTCTTCAGCCGCTCGAGCAGCATCAGCACGCGCAGGCTTTCGGCATCGAACCGAAGCGAACCTTGTTGCAATGCTTCCAGATTTCCGCTTTCTTTTATGAGCTGGTGCAGGAAAGTGTTCTGCATTTCGGGATACACGCGGTATCCATACTGGTTCATGCCACATTTCTTTATCATGGCATCGACAGCCGACTGCAAGCCGCCTATTTCATCAACCAGTTTGAGTTCCACAGCCTTGGCACCGACCCATACTCGTCCTTCGGCTATTCGGCGCACATCGTCTTCTGTCATATCACGGCCTTCAGCCACGCGTCCTACGAATGTGGCGTAGGTATTCTCCACATAGTTCTGCATGGCATCGTACTGGTTTTCGGACATCGCCCGTGACACCGGCAGGAAACCTGCGTTCGGCCCGGAACCGACATGCGAGAATGTCACACCGAGTTTGTCGGTAAGCAGTCCGCTGAAATCCGGAATCAGTCCGAACACTCCTATTGAGCCGGTCAAAGTGGTACGGTCGGCGTAGATACGGTCGGCTCCGCAACTTATATAGTATCCGCCCGATGCCGCGTAGTCGCCCATCGATACATACACCGGTTTGCCTTTTGATTTAAAATATTCGAGCGCCTCCCAGATTTGCTCGGATGCAAACGCGCTTCCGCCTCCCGAGTTCACCCTCAGCACCATTCCTTTTACATGCTCGTTGTCGGCCAGACTCAAGATTTCCGGCACCATCCGTGCTGCGGAGATACCTCCTTTTCCGCTGTCGACAATATCTCCTTCGGCAAAGAACACTGCCACATGATCAGTGTCGGCACCGGCATACTCATTGGCATAAAACTCCATATATTCCGATGGCGAAACCAACGGCAGATCTTCATCGGCCGATTTCCCGCACAGCGTACGCAGTTCAGCCTCCACCTCCCGGCGGTATCTGAGCGCGGTAACAGCTCCTGAATCAAGCACTCTGGCCGAAGGCCATGTCATGATAAGACTGTCGGCCCACGTATTCACCTTGCTTTCCTCCACCTTGCGGTTCTGCGCCACCGATGTCGCATAGTAATTCCATATAGTGTCGACGAACTGACGTGTCTGCAGACGGGCCGAATCGCTCATTTGCTTCAGAATATACGGCTCCACGGCACTTTTGAAACTTCCGACTTTTATCACCTGAATCTTTATGCCGAGTTTTTCAAGCAAACCGGTAAAGAACGGAATTGTAGTGCCTACTCCGTGTATATCTACCATACCGACCGGATTCAGATATACATGGTCGGCAGCCGAGGCAAGGAGATACGCAGCCTGAGTATAACTGTCGCCGTAGGCATATACCGGCTTGCCGCTTTTTTTGAATTCACGGATACAGTCAAGCAGTTCTTCAAGCTGGGCCTGACCGATGGCGGGACTTCCGGAGTTGATGTATATGGCCTTGATTTTTGAGTCGTTTGCCGCCCTGCGAACCGATGCAATCATGTCGATGAATGTCGGCGCCTGACTCACGCCCTCCTGCAACATCGTCATCACATCCGCATCCTGCTCATGTTCGAATATCTCGCCGTCAAGATCGAGATACAATATGGAATTGTCGTTTACAGCAGCTGTGCTATCCGAGGCAAGACTTCCGACTACTGATATCAGAACCAGCACTAAGAGAATTGCTGAGACCCACAGGCCGGTAATGGTGCCGCATACAGCTATAAAAAATTTCTTAAGCATCTGAATTAGCGATTGTTATAAACATCAACCGCACTCTTTGTCATAAAAGAGCGCTTTTAGCTCACAAAGATACGAATATTATTCGGTTCCTTATGAGTCAGTTTGATAATAAATGTTAACGGGTACCTTGCCGCACCTGCGCGGCCTGACCATGACTATGGTCCGATTTCTAAAATGTAAAGTGCAAGGCAACACGGAGCCCGCTGCGGTCGACCGGATATGAAGTGCTGCGGTAAGTCAGACGCCATACATAATCGACACGCAGACACCGTAGAATATTGTCGATTCCGGCCGAAAGTTCCATATACGGCCCCCGGTCCATCGGACGTGTGCAGGCATCGGCGGGAAAACGGAACAGGTCGGCATTATACTGCGGATTGTTTCGCCTGCCAAGATGTCCGTAGACTCCTCGGAAACCCACAACCTCACGCAAGCGGGCCTTTTTCACAAACGGAATCTGATTGAACAGCAAACCATTTGCCCAATAGGTAAAAAACCACTGCACATAACTGTCGTTTACAAACTCCATCGGATTCATAAGCGAGAAACTTTCCGGCTGGATTGTATACGAGAGATTCACGTTAGGAATCAGCAGGTTCAGATATGGCGAACGGCTCCATACATGGCCACCGCCCACTATGCAGTCGATATAACCGAAAGCCGAGAACCAAAAGCGCTTGCCTACGCTCAGTTCTGTTTTATTTACATTGAACCTGCTGCCGGCCACACCCTTCAGGGCCAGCGTGTGTGTCAGCTGAAACACCGGTGCGTCGAGATTCACTGGAATCCTATGTGTCTTGGTCTGATAATATTTCTCGCCAGGCGCATATCGTATCTGTAGTCCGACACTGCTTTCACTGTAATGGCCGGCTTCACGTCCGTGGCCATCGACAAAGGGCAGCCAGCATGTCGATTCCTGCCGTTCATGCCTTATACCGAGCACAATACTCAGATTATTGGAGAATTCATTGGTCCATTCAAGCGATGTAAGCCGCCGGTATGTAACCCTTGTGTCGCGCATACGCTTGAGCGACAGAAACATATTGTCGGCATTTGTGTAAAGATAGTGTTGCCCGATCTGGTCAAGGTCGTACATATGAGTCAGACGCAACGACTGCACCGGGAACTCGCGCGAATGATACTCCTTGTCGCGGAATGAATACTCTGCCTCTGCCTTATACTTCCACTTATGGTCGCGGAAACCATAAGCCACATATCCCCGCCCGAACCAGCGGCGGCTCAGATTGGCCGTTGTCATTCCTCCGGCACGTAAACGCACGCCTTCGGCGGTGTTGTAACTCACCGATGTGTTCACCGGTCCGTAGTCGAACTTACTGTTCCGTCCGGTGCCGACATACCCCGACACCATTATTTTGAGAAATTTTTCTCCCCAGTAATATACCGGCACCGAGCGCAGCCGCGACATCAGATTCCCCACCCTGTTCTCTGATTCGGGTATCGCGGTCAGACGGGCCCGCTCCCAGAACAGACTGTCCCGCTCAAGGCTCTCCCCGCATGACAGTCCGGCAAGGTCATAAACACTGTCGGCCAGCGGCAGAAAACTATGGCCGGCATATGCTATACGACGGCGGACATACACTCCGGGAGTTCCGGGTACAGCCCTGAGTTCCATGGCCATGTCGTCGGACTGTGGCAGGCGGCTTCCATCCTCGCCACGGCTATATTTCTGCGATATCGCCAGTTTTTCAACAAAATTCAGGTTTATGTCGGCCGGAACACTCATATCCACCTTACGGATAAACATGGAACTGTCGGCCAACGATACATATATATGGCCGTTAAACCCGAACATCGACTTGTTGCGCGGATAAAACGCCAGAGTCATGCAGTCATCGCCGTCGATCTTTACAGTATCTGTAAGATAATAACGGTAGAAGTCCGGTCCGATGGCGCTGAGCGGACTTACAAATCTGTTCTGCAGTATGTTCACATCGTTCTGGTAAAGATCCACTTCTCGCAGGACATCGTCGAGAAAAACCTGCATTGATTTCTGGTCCAGAATTTCATCGACACCATCGCTGCGGTATCCGAGCGATACTTCCTGCTGTTTCTCAGGGTTTCTGCGGAAATACACATCGCTGAGATGTTCCTTTACAATCAGATTAAGGACAGGCTGGCCCGATATTTCCGAAGTATCTATATTCTCTACCAAAAACGGGAATTTGCGAACAAGCGCCGAATACTTTACAGTATCGAATTCGTTCAGGCCTATCGTCGTACGCTGATACTTGCGGTAGCTGTAATATGGATTGCGGCGCGGGTCGGTGAGCCGACCGCTCTTACGCAGGCGCGTGACGAAATCGACCGCCGGATTATTCTTCTTGCTGTACCTGCCGCGACGCACCTTGACTTCCTGCAGTACTTCGACTTCAGGCAAAAGATACACAGCATACAGATTCAACGATGAATTATTTACCGGAACTGTTTTTTTTTCATAGCCCAGGCAGCTCACAGTCATGGTCCTTGCCGCCGACGGAACCGAAAGCTCGAACAATCCGTTATCGTCGGTTATGGCACCTCTGGACGATTTGCCTGCCGAAACCGAAGCATGGCTCAGCGGAGCATCTGTGATTGAATCACGCACTATTCCGCGGATGAAGCGCATCTCCTCCGCCCGGATAATCGAACAGCCGATACAGAGAGCCAAAATTATCAATCCTATCTGTTTCACACCGCAAAGTTACTGATTTTTCCTCAATAATCACGCCTCTGCCCCACCTCGACTAAGCGGGCCGTACCGGGAAAATAAAGGGAGGAAGATCTCACGACCGTCCCCCCTTCCTGTTCAAATTATTACCTAATTCCAGTCAGTATCCTCATTTTTTAATTTCCAGTTTCATACCGGCCACCACATAAATACCGGCAGGCAGATTCCTGAAATCCGGTTCAGAGGCGTCTTTCTTAAGCAGTATGCCGCCAATGGTGTAGACGTCGGCGGTCTTTCCTTCGGCAAATACTGCCGCGATGCCGCTTTTTTCCGCTTCAAGAACCACATCGACATCTGTAGCCGATGGCTGGTCGAGAGTCAGTTCCACCGAAGTCTCGCCATTTTTGTATTTCTCGGCCTCAACCGCAATTTTATATGTGCCGTATTCAACTTCACTCATATAAATTTCATATTCTCCGTCGGCACCGGTGGTGGCGCTTCCGATTACATCTCCCGACGCATCGCTCATAGTCACTTTGGCTCCGGCCACAGGTTCGCCTGATTCCGAGCTTACCTTGCCCGAAACAGTTCCTTCCTGAGCCAGCGCGAAGTCTATGGTCTTCACAAGCTTCTCGGCATCGAAGCTAACTTCCTCTGTCAGTTCGTTATAATTGCCATATGAAACAGAAACCGTATAGTCAGTGTCGTACTTCACGCTGCGTATGCTCACGGCATACACGCCATTATCATCAGTTGTGGCAGTGTATTTCTCTGTTTCATAAGCGAGAGTGATTTCAGCGCCTGCAAGCGGAGTGCCGCTATACTTGTCGGTAACAGTTCCGTTTACCTCGGCTACGGGAACATATGCTCCGAGCTTCATCACCGGAACACCGGCAGTGACCATACGCCAGTTTTCTTCTTCAAGATTCTTGTCGGCGAACCGGGTGAGCACATTGTTTTTCGCTGCCGGATCGAGTGCGAAATAAACCAGACGGCTTTCGCTGCAGTTAGCCTTAACAATGAGTTTTATGTTTTTACCACCGTAAACATAGGGAGTCTCGAAGTCGGCTGTAAAGAGCAGCTTGGGTGCGTTCTTCTGGCCTCCTTCGGTTATTTCCACTGTTCCTTCAAATAGTTTCTGCATCGATGTCAGATCTTCGCCGGTAGAAGCAGCGGCAAACTGAGTCTGTTCGGTATCCACTATATACACTGTGATATCGGCATAGTACGACGCTGGTGCGGCAGGTGCCCCGTAATAATCGTCATAACCGTAATCGTCATCGCCATCACCGGGTTCTGTAGGATCGGTGCCCGACGACTTTGGCGACAGATAGCCATAGAAGCTTACCGAACTGTACTTCTCACCTTCCGTGAGACCGCCAAGAAGTTCCTTCGGATAAATAACTTCCGTAACCGATTCTTTCCACAATGTGTTGAACGGAACCTGATAATCATAATCGTTCACAGTATATTCACCCACCTGGGTACCTTCGCCTTCAAGAGCAGGCAACGGCAGCAGTTCGATGTTGAAATCCATGTCGCCTGTAAGGCGCAGCGATGTGCTGTAGTCGTTGTAGCCCTTTGCCACTGCGGCAAGCTGTACACCGTCGGCGGGCAAAAGGTCGATGTTGGCGATATTGAAACTATACGCGCCGTTCTCGCCTGAAGTTTCCTGCAGTCCGTTGAATGTCAATGCCACGCCCGGAACCGGCTCACGGCTTTCTTTGTCAATCACATAACCCGACAACACCGCAGGCACCGGAAGCTTGGGAAGTGTTATATTCACATCGCTGATGTTTCCGCCGGCCTTGAGGTCCGGAGTCACGCTTTGTGTCTCATAACCTGCGCACGAAGCGGTTACCGTATATACAGCCTTTGTGTCGACAGCCTCGACAGTGAACTCATAATAGCCACTGCCTGCCGACGTAGCCGTGGCTACAGGCTCGTTGTCGGCCCGGAGTTCAACAGTCGCTCCCTGAATGGATTTGCCATCAAGTCCGCTGAATACCTTGCCACTCACTATAGCCGATATGGCCTGTGCGGCACCGCCGTAACGCACCACCATAACCGGAACCTGATCGGATGTACCCGGAGTCGACCATGATTTCGTGAAAACCGAATATCCTCCGTTGTATTGCTCGGGAGTATAATTGGAGTTACGGTACGCACCAAGGTTCTTGAACGTGGTTCCCTGTGCCTTGGCCGTATAGAATGTCATGTATGTACTCGCTTTGGGAGTGCTCAGATAAATATAAACCACCAGATTGTCGCCTGTATATTCCACGCCGTCGGGCGAAGTGACTTTCAGTATTTCAACCGGGTCGCCCTTTGCGCCGGCCACAGCCTGCTCGAACGGTCCGTCATAGAACAGTGTAGCCTTCGATGTATCGAACACTGTGGTGGCCTTGCCGCCCTCAGTCTCCCCGGCCACTACAAAGTCAGTATACGACACCGAAGTGGTATTCCCTACATATACGGTGAGGTTCGCATCGGTATAGTCTTTTTCCGACGACTGATAGCCGATAAAACTGATTTCACGGATAGTAAGGCCGGCGTCCATGCCTATGGCTTCCTTCTTATAAATATTTATTCCCTGCCCGTACTTTTCCATCGTGTACACCGGGAAATTGCTTGTGGTATTGCCGAACGAGGCTGTAAGATCCGGCGTACCTACCTGTTTGTATTCCATTGCGGAAGCCGGCACCGAGGCGAGACCCGTGGCAATCAGCAAACCGGAAAGGAGTGTCATTGTCTTTTTCATCCTTTGAACGTTTTGATTGATTAATTAATGTGTGATGTCTATCTCTACTTTACGAGAATCCTGCTGCCGGGTATTATATATACCGCAGGAGTAAACCCGCTTACTATAGTATTGCCTTTTGAAAGTTTCAGAGTCGCAACGCAGGCTCCCGCCAGATTGTATACCTTTACAATGCAGTCGGCCTCGGCCGTGAACTCTATGGCGCCATTAAGACCTCGTGCGCTTACTCCCGTCGCCGGACTGCACACCACATTGTCTATTCCCGACGGATCGGCGACGGTGTATCCGATGCGCATCACCGGCATTCCGGCCGGATTGAGTTTCCATACATCGGACTCCGATGAGCTCCAGTTGCGGCTGATGCTCGACGACTGGCATGTAACATCCATAAGGAAATAAACCGAATTGGTTTTGTTGGCCCTCGACGATGCGAGTACACGCAGGCTGCCGCCGGAGTATTCAAAGCCTTCGCTGTTTTCGAAGCGCACAAGTTCTGCCGGAAGCTGTGCATCGCCGGCTTTCTCTATTTTATAAGTGCCCGATGCGAACAATGTCATGGCGGACTTGTCGGACGGTATCGCCGAGTCGTATTTACGGTCTGAAGTGTTCTGCAGATAAAGTTCCATGCGATAATTGACGTCTTTTTCATTGTCGCAGTAACCATCGTACGACACCGATGTTATCACGGCTCCTTCGGGTATGCCGAGCGATTCCGCCGGGTAAATTGTCTCGCTGTCGGAATTATTGTATTGCAGATACAGCGGACCGGTCGATGAGTAGCGTGTGGGCAGTCCGACTTCTGTTTCGTTTCCGGAACTTTTCCGCAGCTTGAATTCAGCCTCGGCTATCTGTTCGCCGTTCTTGAACTCTACAGCCGGAGCCATGGCGGTAAGGAATCCCGGAGCCGATGCCAGCGGAGTATACGAAGCATTGAAATCGGCGATATTCTCAACCCGGAAAAGCCCCCATCGGTTGGCTACCGCACTTGCCACATCAGCCGGATTGTCGTTGTTAACCAGTCGGACCGTAGCAGCCGGCACGGCATTGCCGTCGGCATCCGTCACCTGTCCGGAGTAAGTTGTTGTTTTCACCAGACCTGACACCGGAGTCATCGGCGAGGCAGCCGATTCGACCTTCAGAATATCGTCCCCGGCGATCCACAACGCGGATACAGTAAAGA
>JAIDBM010000262.1 GCA_029056365.1 Muribaculaceae bacterium
CACGGCAGCCACCGAGATTGCACGTAACCGGGAAATCACCGACACTAGAATTACCCGCACCGGCATACGACATATCCGTTTTGACGCCGACAATGGATTTTTTCTAAACGGCAGAAATGTGAAAATAAAAGGAGTGAACATGCATCAGGATCATGCGGGAGTAGGCAGCGGAATACCCGACGCTCTGCAGGCCTACCGTTTGCGCGAACTAAAAAAATTAGGCGTGAACGCATACCGGGCAAGCCATAACCCAATGACTCCGGAAATGCTTGATGCATGCGACTCACTCGGCATTCTGGTAATGGAAGAAAACCGCCTGACAGGAGTGAACGATGAACATATACGCCTGTTGCGCCGAATGATAGAACGCGACCGAAATCATCCCTCAATAATTGTATGGAGTATCGGCAACGAGGAATGGGGCACGGAATGGAACGAGTTCGGGTCGAGAATCTCGGCGTCAATGCGTGAATACTGCCACCGTATGGACCCTACCCGACCCATGTCCATGGCTACCTCAAGCGGTCCTACCGTGATTGAACCGGTAGATGTGGCCGGATATAACTACGTGTTGCAGAATCCAATCGATGAGCACAGGGCAAACTATCCGAACCGCAAGGCCGTAGGCACGGAAGAAACCACCGGATGCGGAGCCCGAGGAGTGTACTACGATAACCACGACAAAGGCTTCATGAAAGCCATAAACCGCTCGCTTAACGGTCCGGACAGCATATACAACGCCATAGAGCGCGGATGGAAATTCTATGCCGAAAGGCCTTGGCTCGGAGGAGTGTTCTACTGGACCGGATTCGACTATCGCGGCGAGCCTAATCCGATGTCATATCCTGCCACAGGATCTCAGTTCGGAATACTCGACTACTGCGGGTTTCCCAAAGACGAGGCCTTTTATCTGAAAGCATGGTGGACCGATGAGCCTGTACTGCATATATTCCCGCACTGGAATCTGAAAGGACATGAGGGCGAGCCTGTAAGCGTATGGGCCTACAGCAACATGGATGAAGTGGAACTGTTTGTCAACGGCAAAAGTCTCGGCCGCAAAAAAATGCCCGCAAACGGTCATCTGAGCTGGGATGCCGTATACAAGCCGGGCCAGCTGAAAGCCATCGGATACAAAAACGGCAGAAAGCAAATGGAAACTCGTATCGAAACCACCGGTGAGTCCGCCGACCTTCTACTTGAAGCCGACCGCCGCACAATCATGGCTGACAATAAGGACGTGGCCGTTGTATCGGTAAGAGTGCTTGACAAAAAAAGGCGTTTTGTGCCCGATGCCTGCATTTCGCTCAATCTCACCACCGAAGGTCCGGTACGAATTCTCGGTGCGGGCAATGGCGACCCCACTTACAAAGTCGCCGAACGACCGGCCAACGGCCAGGACCACAGTTTCAACGTAATGACCTTCAACGGTTGCGCCCAGATTCTGATTCAGGCCGAAGATGCCGAAGGAACCGGAGTGCTTAGTGTCTCAGCCGAAGGAATAAACGGAAAATCCATTGAAATAAACACAAGCGGATGCGCCGCCACTAAGAGCCAGCTCTAACACTGACCGCCCCGGCGGAGACATTTATTGTCGAACCGGCTCTATGTAAATCAATCTACTATCCAGACAGACAGTCATCGGGAGTCTTCATGAAAAAGACACCCGATGCCCCTGTCACGTATCCACACAAACTTTAAAAACGTAATGAATCGATTAATATTGTCCGTCATATTGCCGGCCATGGTAGCCTTGTACTCCTTCGGGGCAAAACCGTCCGACAATCTAAGTATGCCAGATAACAGCATAGTCAGAACCGACAGTATCAACAGCTCCATTCTGCAAGAGTGGCGCCACTTCACCGTATATCTCCCTGCCGGTTATCACAGCGATACCACAAGCTGTTATCCTGTATTATTTCTGCTGCATGGATTCAGCGACACCAACCAGTCGTGGTTCTGCAATGCTCCGCTCGCCGCCATAGCCGACCAGCTGACTGAAGCCGGAGAAATACGGCCTATGATTATAGTAAGTCCGAATGCAGGCGGAAAACCGGGTCATGACTGGAACGGCTATTTCAATATGCCCGGCTGGAACTATGAAGATTTTTTCTTCAACGAATTCATGCCGTGGTTCGAATCGGTCTATCGCGTCTGCGGCAATAAAGAAAGTCGGGCCATCGCCGGCCTGTCGATGGGCGGTGGCGGCGCAGCATCATATGCGCAGAAACATCCCGAGCTGTTCGGTTCGGCTTATATCATGTCGGGATGGGTTCACAATGAAAAAAATACCGATTTCATTGACAACAGCGACAAAGTAGCCCTTGTCCGCCAGGCTGTGGCCGAGAACAGCTGCATCAGCTATATTGCGGATGCCGATGAATCCACGCTCGAAAACCTGCGCTCTGTCAAATGGTATATCGATGTGGGAGACGACGACTTTCTGCTTGATGCAGACATTGAATTCTTCCGTCAGATGCGATCCAAAAACATCGCATGCCAGCTGCGTGTCCGCGACGGCAGCCATAACTGGCTATACTGGACCTCAGCTCTCTATACCGCACTACCCTTTATATCAAGAAATTTTCGTTGAACCCAACCTGAACATACATGAATATCAAACATTTCACAATAGTCCTGCTGACTGGCGCAGCCGCTTTACCGGCAGGCGCGAGAATAGAGTTGCCTCATATTTTCACCGACAATATGGTGATACAGGCCGATACCACAGCCATGCTCCGGGGAAAAGCGACTCCGGAAGCAGAGATAACCGTAAAATCGTCCTGGGGCGCGGAATCGCATACAAAGGCCGACCGCAACGGACGATGGAAAACAGGTCTGTCCACACCCGCGCCATCTTACGAACCATTGTGGATAAGCGTTCACGACAATGCCGACAGACATTCCGTAACACTCGGCAACATCCTTGCTGGAGAAGTCTGGATTGCGTCCGGGCAAAGCAACATGGACATGCCTCTGCGCGGCTACTGGCACCAGCCGGTGGAAGGCGGTGGAGAAGAAATCACCTTGAGCACCAGCATTGGATATGGAATACGTTTTCTTAACATACCACGGAAAACAAGCTACGAGCCTCTCGATGATTTTGATGCGGAATGGCAGGTGAGCTGTCCGGCCAATTCCGCTGAATTCTCGGCTCTCGCCTGGTTTTTTGCTAAATATCTGCGCCAGATAATCGACACTCCGATAGGAATCATCAACACAGCCTATGGCGGCTCAAAAGTCGAAGGCTGGGTTCCGGAAGAAATTCTATCTTCCTATCCGGAATTCAACTATCAGGCCGAACAGGCCGACAGTACTATACAGGACTGGGAACGCGTCGGCGCTATGTACAACGCCATGATTCACCCGATAGCTCCTTTCACGGCCCGTGGATTCATATGGAACCAGGGAGAATCGAATGTAGGCCGACACGACACATATCCGGCACGACAGGCCGACATGCTGAAACACTGGCGTAAGATATGGAACAATGACAGCATGCAATTTTACTTCGTGGAACTGCCCGGCTGGAACTATGGAGATAACCTGGGAATCGATGCCGCACTCTTCCGAGAGGCACAGCACCATGCCGCAGACATTACTCCCGGTGCTCATATAGTGTGCACCTCCGACCTCGTTTATCCTGATGAATCCGACGACATACATGCACGCAACAAGCGCGACATCGGTTTTCGTCTGGCCGCAGCCGCCGCCACCTATTCATACGGATTACAAGGCATACCGCACCGTTATCCCACATATCGCGCCGTGGACCTTAACGGCAGCAAGGCTGTTGTATCGTTCAACGACATGTGGCAAGGTTTCACACCTAACGAAAACCTTGAAGGCTTCGAAGTTGCCGGCGACGACCGCGTATTTCACCCTGCCATAGCTGAAATCGACCGCGATGGTCTTACTATAACCGTAAGCTCGCCCGATGTTGCCGACATAAAAGCCGTACGTTACTGTTTCCGCAACTTTGCCATTGGCAAAATACATGATATGCTTGGCATGCCCATTGTTCCGTTTCGTACCGATTCATGGTAATCCGCCGCCGACATATTTTTCAAATCTATCCTTATCGCATAGCCGATATCGTGACCGATACCGCAGTATGGCAACCCCGGCAACCGTTGAGTCAATGGTTGCCGGGGTCTCTTGAATATCTACAAAATGATTCGTCCGTGAAACGCGCCGGTAAAATCGTAAGGGCAAAAATTCCGGAAACAACGTTCTTAAACCGTCAGTGAACCCTGCGTGCGCCTATATATCGGCTTGAATAATATCCTCCATCAGGATAGCGGTCGAAACGGATACCACCTTTACGGGCCGCATGGATAAATTTTACACTGCCATCGGAATTCACTTCCGTTACAATTCCCACATGCCCTACCGTGCCGCTCTTGCGCGACCCGCTGAAAAACAGCAGATCGCCAGGCTGCAGATTGTCTCTCGAAACCTTTACACCCTGACGGTACTGATCGCGGCTGCTGGCTCCGAGACGGAGGTCGAAATTACGGAACACATAGCTTGTAAAACCGGAACAATCGAACGATTTCGGGCCCTTTGAGCCACTACGGTAAGGACGTCCGAGAAAGTTTTTGGCATACTCCACTATATCGGTGCCTTTGGTCATAGTGTCCTGTGCGTCGATGGCCTCCACCGCAACCAGATCGGGATCCGGTGCCGCCGAAACCGGTTCGGAGAATACAAGCGATACGCCAAGTATAAAAAACGGTATTATGAGTTTTGATATATGTTTCATGTCAGGTATGTGCTGTTGTTACAAAATTAATAAATTATCAGTGAATTGTCAGAGTCTGTTAAATGAATTTGTAATGATTTAGCATCTGTTAGCGATTATTCAGCAAGCCGGTTCCCGCATCAATGTTCCACATATTGAAACATCAAGAACAGAATAGTGAACTTTTCGACCACAGTTTTTCATGTGTTTTGACGGTTATTCCGATTTTTTTTGCGAACTTTGCATTCTGAATTCCGGTATTGGGTCGAAACCGCTCACGCCCGCAAAGCGTGTCGGCTGAAATTCAGGCATATACAGCAGGCCTAATATCCGAAAACGAACTAACGAATTATCACAGCTTGCAAAAAATGAAATTTTCAGCTGATTTCATAGCCTCTCAGACAGGCGGAACAGTAGAAGGCGACGGTACCGTTGAAGTTGATTCGTTCTGCAAAATCGATGAAGGACGCCCTGGAGCCATAAGCTTTCTGTCAAACCCCAAATACACCGGTTGTATATATGAAACCGAGGCATCAATTGTATTGGTAAAAAACGATTTTGTGCCCGAAAAGCCGGTAAAAGCCACTCTCATAAGAGTGGAAGACCCCTATGCCACCCTTTCGGAACTTCTGTCGATAGCCGACCGCATGCTCAATCCGCAGCCTGCTGGCATAGAATCGCCATCGGTTGTTGCGGCAGATGGAAGCATTCATGAAAGCGCCGATGTAGGAGCTTTCG
>JAIDBM010000263.1 GCA_029056365.1 Muribaculaceae bacterium
GTACTGGCGCACGAAAAGGGTGGCATGACCTGGGGAACAGGTGTGGGAACTCTGAAGTCGGGAAATGTGTCGGAACCCACAAAATTCGCAAGAGACTACAAGTATATGCTCTCGGGCACACGTATCTGGCTGCTGTTTCTGATAATACAGTTGGGAATACCTGGAATGATATGGTGGTTCTGGGCATTCGGACGGGTGGCTTTTATGGGAAAGCTGCGCCAGCCTAATGCGAGGAAAGTGCTGTTATTTTTGCTGATGGAGGTTGTGATGATATTCTTCTACAGCGACTTTATAAGGGCTATTCCTCCGATACTGGTGTTTGTATACATTCTGTTCGAGCTTAGAATGCCGGCGTCAGACAACGAGACACAAGAGGTAAAGGCCGTTGCGGCTGCATAAGCGCTTGTTCAGCTTTTGCCTTGCATTTTCCTGATATAATTCCGAATCCGGTTCATGGCTGTGGCATACAGCGGCAGATGCATGCACATGGCGGTATGGACAGCCAAGCGCAGGCCGATTATAGCTCGCATGTTCGAAAAGCGCAGCAGGCGTCTGCAATCGGAATTAAAATCACGTAGCATTGCCGCATCAGCGCCGTTTTCAATGTAGAGGCTCAGATAACGCAGCATCTGGTTGTCGTTGGCGGCAGTAAAATCCGAAGTGACCGATTCGATAAAGTAATAGGAGCCGAACAACGATTCGAACTGGCTTAAAATCGACTGTGCGGACGGCTTGGTGCGTGTTGTGGAGTGCGGATTTATCCAATAGAGATACACCACACGGTCGGTGGCCGTGACAGATGGTTTTTTCTTGAGAAGAATTTCTGTGAGCAAACGGCGGTCTTCCGATTGTTTCATGCCGGCTATGGCAGTGTATTCGACATTCTCGAACAGCGACCGTTTAAAGAGTATTCCCCATAAAGCCGGGGTTCCCCAGTTCAGAATATGGCGGAGATACGACTGCCATGAGGTTCCGATTGCGGCGGCATTGCGTTTGCGTACTCGTTTCTTGCCTGTTCCGGTGATTTCGGCGTTGCCTACGGTTATATCGGCATCAGACTGCATGGCAAGTCGAAGCAGAGTGTCAAACGCGTTCTCGGGCAGAAAATCATCGCCGTCGCAGAAGAAGATGTATTTGCCGCGAGCTTCTTTGTAGCCGGTCTCGCGGGCCTTCATCGGACCTTCGTTTACAGTTTTGTGTATGGCTCTGACACGGCTGTCGTGAATACAATAGTTGTCGAGTATGGTTCCGCTGTTGTCCGGAGTGCAGTCGTTTATGCAGATGACTTCGATTTCACGTACGCTTTGTCCGAGAATCGAGTCAAGACAGCGTGGCAGAAATTCAGCCACATTGTACACCGGTATTATAACGGAGATTTTTATGTCGTTTGCTTCGTTCATCGTAATGCGTTGTTTAGAAAATCCAGAGATACATTGCGAAGTTCCGACAGACGCTGGTCTACATCATTCCAGTCGATGCCGGCGGCAAGTATGCGTTCGATATCGTTGTCGGATTTTACAATTCGATCGGACAGTCCGGTCAGGTTCAACAGCGACATCAGGCGGCTGTTGCCCCGTGTGAGGTTCGGAATCACAGCGAAGTCGCGGTGAAACACTATTGCGAAGACAGTGCCGTGGAACGAATCGGCTATTACTTTTCCTGCTC
>JAIDBM010000264.1 GCA_029056365.1 Muribaculaceae bacterium
AGATGTCCATAAGAGACAGATCCAGCACCTTCCGCCTCGCGGAAGGTGCTGGAGAACTGACAGTTGTCAGTTCTCCAGTGCCTTGGCTGACGGTCGTATCGTATGGGGTGCTGACGGTAATGGTCGCCCACAGCTAAAGGTATTCTATGAAGAAAAGAAAGCTTTTGGTTCTGTAGATAATTCTTGGTTCTCGGCAGAGCGAGTTGGCACAGCTACAAACGGGACAAAGGAATTAATGAAAATTTTCGACGGTGCAAAATACTTCGATACTCCAAAGCCTGTTTCACTTCTCTCTAAGTTGCTTTCTCTTGGCAACCTTAGAGACGGTGATATAGTTCTTGATTTCTTTAGTGGTTCCGCTACAACTGCTCATGCTGTTATGCAGCATAATATTGACGCTGAACTAAAATGTAAATTCATCATGGTACAGCTTCCCGAAGTAACTGATGAAAAGAGCGAAGCACGTAAGGCTGGCTATGAAAACATCTGCCAAATCGGAGAGGAACGTATTCGCCGAGCTGGGAAAAAGATTAAGGAGGAAGCGGGTCTGAATGGTCAAGACCTCGACACCGGCTTCCGTGTGCTCAAACTCGACTCGTCGAATATGGAGGACGTGTACTATACTCCCGAAGATTTCAGCGAGCAAAACCTTTTCAACACAGTTGACAACGTCAAGTCTGACCGTACTCCGCTCGACTTGCTTTTCCAAGTTCTGCCCGAAAACAACATAGAACTTTCTGCCAAGATAGAGGAAAAAGATGTCAACGGCAAGAAAGTGTTCTTTGTCGATGGCACATATCTTATCGCCACTTTCGATACCGACGTGAACGAGTCTACCGTAACAGAGATTGCCAAGATGAAGCCTCAATACTTCGTAATGCGTGATGCCTCTGCCGCCAATGACAATGTCCTTGACAACTTCGAGCAAATCTTCCGTCACTATTCACCCGATACCATCCGCAAAATCATTTAATGAATTAGGAATTCCTCACTCCTAATTCCACATTGAAAAAATGAAATTTAAGTTTAAGATTCAGGGCTACCAGACGGATGCGGTCAACAATACTACCGCCATCTTCACCGGGCAGCCAAATCGCGACGGCACACACTACCGCCGCGACTTGGGGAAACTTGCCGTAGGTACTATGCGAGATATACTTGAAGATGACGGCTACCGCAATGCCGATGTGGAGCTATCCTCTAAGCAGCTGCTTGAAAATCTACATTCCGTACAGACTTCGGCAGGTGTACCTCTTTCCAAATCTCTGACCAAGATCAACGGCCTCGGTGCCGTCAACCTCGATGTGGAGATGGAGACCGGCACAGGTAAGACATACGTCTATATCAAGACGATGTTTGAACTCAACAAACTCTACGGTTGGTCGAAGTTCATTATCGTTGTGCCGAGTATCGCAATCCGCGAGGGTGTGGCAAAATCTTTCCGTATGCTTGAAGACCATTTCATGGAGCAGTACGGAAAGAAAGCCCGTTGGTTTGTCTACAACAGTTCGAACCTCAATCAGCTCGACCAATTCTCGCAGGATGCCGGGCTGAACGTGATGATAATAAACACTCAGGCTTTCGCCGCTTCCCTCAAAGAGGGTGGCCGCTCCAAAGAAAGCCGCATCATATACTCGAAGCGTGACGAGTTCGTTTCTCGCCGTCCTATCGACGTGATTGCCGCCAACCGCCCGATAATCATAATGGACGAGCCGCAGAAGATGGAGGGTGCCGCTACGCAGACGGCTCTCAAAAAGTTCAACCCGCTTTTCGTGTTGAACTATTCTGCTACTCACCGCACGAAGCACGATACTGTTTATGCGCTCGACGCTCTCGACGCTTACCGCGAGCGACTTGTGAAGCGTATTAAGGTTATTGGTTTTGAGATGAAAAACCTCCGCGGCACCAACGGATATATGTATCTCGAAGATATTGTTCTGTCTCCGACCAAACCGCCTATGGCACGAATATCCATTGAGGTTAAAAACGCTGCCGGAGAACCGCGTCGGCATTTCAAGACATTAGGCGTTGGTGATTCTTTGTTTGTTAAGTCAAACGACTTGGAGCAGTATCGTGGTTATGATATTGCCGAAATCAATCCCGGTAATGCTGCCTATCCAACAGGATATGTAACCTTTACAAATGGAGTGACTATTCGTAAAGGCGAAATTGTAGGCGACTCCAACGAACTGCACATGCAGCGTGTTCAGATACGCGAAACTATCAAGGCTCACTTCGCGAAGGAGCGTCAGTTGTTTAAGAAAGGTATTAAGTGTCTGTCTATCTTCTTTATTGACGAAGTTGCCAAGTATCGCAAGTATGACGAGAACGGTGAGCCGGTAAAAGGTGTGTTCCAACAGATTTTTGAGGAAGAATATGCCCGACTTGTTGAGAAAGAATATCATCTCTGGGATGAAGACTACAATGAGTATTTGCGTCGTTTCTATCCCTATCAAACTCACAGAGGTTACTTTTCAATTGACAAGAAAGGCAAGATGGTAGAGACCAAAACGAAGCGCGGCTCCGACGTGTCAGACGAAGCATCGGACTATGACCTCATTCTTCGCGACAAGGAACGTCTGCTGAGTTTCGATGAACCTACTCGCTTCATCTTCTCTCACTCCGCGCTCCGCGAGGGGTGGGATAATCCCAACGTGTTCCAAATCTGTACGCTGCGCCACAGTAATTCTACCACTGCCAAACGTCAGGAGGTAGGCCGTGGCTTGCGTATCGCCGTTGACCGCAACGGTATCCGCCAGGACAAGGAATTGCTCGGCGAGGACGTTCATAACGTAAACGTCCTTACTGTTATCGCCAATGAGAGTTATTCCGACTTTACAAGTGCGCTCCAACGCGAAACTCGCGAGGCTCTGCGTGAACGTGTGCATCTAACATTTGAAAAGGGACCCAGGTACAGCATTTGAAAAGGGACCCACCCCATGGGTAAGTTCAACCGGAT
>JAIDBM010000265.1 GCA_029056365.1 Muribaculaceae bacterium
AGCATAGAGGGTGTACCGTTGATGTCGGCTTCAAGACCGAGATGTCCGTTGCGTGGCAGACCGTTGATGTATGTGGCGAGAAATGGGAACATCATTTTCAGGTCGGCGTTCGATATGTCGCCATCGGCTTTGATTCCCATGGGCAGACGCGGGTCGGAGGTCATGTCGCCCATGCCCAGGAATCCGTCGGCGTTCAGATGCGTTTCCGCAGTGTTGATTGTAAAGTCGCTGAACGACATAGTGGAGTCGGCTATGGCGAATGTGCCTTTTGCATGAAGTTTCACGCCACAGCGTTCGCGTGCGTCAAGCGTTATGGGCAGGCTTATGTCGGAGGCCTGGTTATAGAAATCGTTTACATGCAGGTGCATTGAATCGGCCTGGATGTATGCGAAGTCGAGTCCGGGCTGAGGTGTTACGCCGCGGGTGGTGTACAGGCCGTTGGAGTCGGTGAAGTCGATTTCATGAACTTTTATTGTCCATGGCGCAGACGGACTGCCAGAATTGTCCGGCACCTGAGGTGTCATGGCGATTGTGGCCGAGTCGGGTGCTATATAGCTTGCTCCGAGTCGGGTGCCGTTGAACGAATTTATCTCAATCAGTTGTTTCTGAAGATCGATCACGGCATTGGAAACTGTGGCCTGTGCTATATCGGCACCAAGGGAATCGATGACCGGAAGCATGCGCATACTGAATGCGAATCCGTTGAGATTCAGCTTTGATGCTTTTAAAACCATTGATGATGGCTCGGAGGGCGCGGATTCGTTGCTTGTGGTGTCGGGACTTAAAACAAGATCAACCCGGCCATCGTCTAAATCGGCTTCAGTGAGTTCTATGCCCATGTTGCCGAGATTTACGGTTGCCGGACGCAGACCGATTCGTCCGGCCTTTATCTTCATATACATGGCCGAATCGGGACTTCCCATTGTATAGCGGGCATCGTGCGCCAGCAGCGTTCTGACAGAAGCATTGCCGTCGAGCAGTGGCAGCGGGTCGATGTCGGCATGCACCATCCCGGCGGCCGCTATGGTGTCGCCATCGCTTATAAAGCAAAGGTTCCGGAGGTCCACTACAAGCGGGAAGCGAAGCCTGAAACTGTCGAGTCTGAAGCTGACGCCCGGTCGTGAGTTCATCATTTCAACCACTTTCCGGCGCCCGGTTTCCTGTAGCCATGGCGAATACAGGGCCAGTATCACTCCTGTTGCCAGAAGAATCAGGGCCAATATGGTGAAGGAAACAACCTTGACGGTTCTGCGAAGAAATCTTGAGACTTTCACGGCTTAATGCAGTTGAATGATGTGATGAATATTATTGAGTCGGGAATCCGATGTCAATAATAAAACCATGTGGATGTTGATTTGGTTGAACGAATATGAGACAAACAGAAGCATACGTTGCCCATATGCTTGCTTTGTTTTGTAAAATTAAGTAAAAAATGTGAACGTTGCAAGAATTTGTTGCTAACTTTGCAGTCTTAATCTGCCCAAGGGTGTTGATTTGTGGCTACCGGCGCAGAACAAACATGTATTCACAAATGTTGATTCAATTGAGCATTGTTTATATTTGCTCTTAAAATATTCGATTATGAAGAGTATGTTCGACATCCTGATGGGGCTTCCTTTGTTCCGTGGCGTTACCCGCGACCGCATGGCGGAAACTGTAGGTATGGCTAAATTCCATTTTCTGAAATATCTGCCGGGCGAAACGATTGTCAGTGCCGGCGACCCATGCGCTCATATAAAGTTTGTGATTTCAGGCAAAGTCAGGATGACAGTTGAGAATGCCGACCGAAGGTTCAAGGTGGCATCGACACTTGGTGCGCCTGACGTGCTGGCGCCGAGTTTTCTGTTCGGTCGGGCAACCGACTATCCTTGTACTGTAAAAGCAATAGAAGATACAAGTATACTTCAGATAACAAAGCAGGATTATCTGCGGATTTTGAATTCGGACACGGTTTTTATGCTGAATTTTCTGAATATGCTCTCGGTAAACGCTCAGAAATCGGTTGATGGTGTTCTTGCGCTTACCACAGGCAGCATGGAAGAGCGGATTGCTTTCTGGATAGTGGCATTGACCCAGCCTGGCGCCGACAATATAGTTCTTTCGTGTCGCCACAGAGATCTGTACTCTTTTTTCGGTGTTCAGAGAAGCAGCTTCATCGCCACTCTTGAAGGATTGCGTGAAAAAGGTCTGATAAGTTATCACGGAAACGAAATAGAAGTGAACTCCCGCAAAGACATGCTCGATATGCTTGCCGACCGGTCGTTGTCGGAAGAACTGCCGGAT
>JAIDBM010000266.1 GCA_029056365.1 Muribaculaceae bacterium
GTGTCCAGCCGGCCGATACAGCAGGGAAGTAGCCCCAGCGGTTTTCCAGCGGAAGTTTCGACAGGTCGGCAGCATCGGCACGCAGTGATGCCTGGATGTGGTAGCGGTTGTCATATTCGTAGCTTACACGGCCGAAGTACGACAGCTTCGAGCCGCGTGTCTTTTCGCCCCCTACGCCCTTTATGGCGGAGGAACTGCCATAGTTGAGATACCAGAACAACGGGTCGATCTTCTTCAGCGCATCCGCATCGTTGGCATTCAGACTGCCCTGGGTATAGGAGCTTGTTGATTCGGAGTACGAGATACCAGCCATGGCAGTGATGGTGTTGACCCCGAACTGACGGAAGTAATTGGCAAAGTTTTCCCACTGGTAATAGACTGTCTGGGAGTTCTGCGCGTTCATGCTTACATAGTCGCCGCTCTGGGTGGCGTTGCCGTAGAACGGCAGGCTGACATTGGACTGATGGCTTGCCGACAGGCGGTATCCCAGACGCGAGGTGAATGTGAAGCCCTTGAACGGCTTGAAGTCGGCGAAGATACTGCCGTTGACGTTGAATCCGCCGGTAGAGCCGGAGCCATTGTCCCGCATTATGAACGGATGGAAGTTCTCACCGGAGATAAAGCGCGACGACGAGTAGTAGTTGCCGTTCTTGTCGGTGAGCAGTGTCTTGCCGTTTTTCTGCGCATTGAGCATGTTCAGCGGAAGCTGATCCGGGGCATACAGGAAGGGAGTGAGCGGGTCGAGCAGCAGTACACCGGAGATAAGGCTGCCGTATTCGTTGTCGGTCGACACCTGGCTCACTCTGTATTTCTCAATCTGGTTTGTAGTGCCTACTTTCAGCCAGCTCTTGATGTCGTACTCGCCGTTGATGGCTGCGGTCAGACGCTCGTATTTATCCTTGTCGCCGCCTACGATGCCGTTGTTGTCCATATATGAAAGTGACAGATAGTAGTTGCCTTTTTCGTTGCCGTTGGTGAACGATATGTTATGGCGCTGCATGTTGCCGGTTTCAAATGCCTCGTCGATCCACGATGTGTTTGTGCGTCCGTCCCAGTTTTTCAGCAGATAGTCTTCGGTGAAGATGTTGCCTTCGGTCATATATTCGATGTACTGCTCGGAGTTCAGCATTCTGGGCACCTTGGCGGTGCGCTCCCATGTGTACTGGAAGTCGTACTGTATTCTTCCGTTGCTGGCGCTGCCGCGCTTGGTCGAGATGAGCACCACGCCGTTGCCTGCCTCGGCGCCATAGATGGCTGCCGACGCCGCGTCCTTGAGCACCTCGATTGAGGCGATATCGTTGGGATCCAGACCGCTGATATCCGACAACCGCACGCCGTCCACCACATAGAGGGGGTCCGACGCCACGTTCGAAGAGTAACCGCGCACACGTATGGTAGGCGACGAACCGGGAGCGCTGGAGGTGTTCACCACTTGAACGCCTGCGGTCTTGCCCTGGAG
>JAIDBM010000267.1 GCA_029056365.1 Muribaculaceae bacterium
ACTCGCTGCTGAAGGTGAGCTATGTGCGCGACCGCATATGTTCGGAAAAAAACGAACGCATTCTGCGCGAAATGCTTTACGGTGTGGTGAATCTCAAACCCGGCGGAACAGCATGGCGTCTCAAGGACAAAGACGACCCGTTCAATTTCGCCGGCAAAACCGGCACCGCGAAAATAGCACGCGAACGCGACCCGCGCCACCCCGAAATTCCTGTCGCACCCGGATACATACAAGGAGCCTACCGATATTCGTTCTGCGGCTTCTTCCCGTATGAAAAACCGAAATACACCATGATGGTGCTCGTGGCGCATCCCAAACCCGGATACGGGGCATGGAGCACCAGCGGACGAGTGTTCAAGAACATTGCCATGAAAATGTACTCGAGAGGCATGTTCGGCAATCCGTCGGACTACCGCAGCGGAGCACCCGAAAAAGCGGCATCGCCTAATCTGTACGCCTTCGAAAACCCCGCCACCGGGGCATCGGTGATACAGAACTTTGCCTCCGGCGCACAAGTAAGCCGCTCGCCCGGCAAAACCATACGGGGCACTATTCCCGATGTAACAGGCCTCGGTTTGCGGCAGGCTCTGGTAAAACTTGAAAAAGCCGGATACAACGTCGCATTCTCCGGACACGGAGCGGTGACAAGCCAGTCGCCTCCTCCCGCAACAAAAGCTCCGCAAGGAACAAAGGTTACTCTTACTCTCAGTCAAAAATTACCCGGACGATAAGCCACATCCATCTCAATAAAAAATGACCGTACAAATCCACAATCTGTCGTCTCTGCTTAAAGCCATAGACCCGCTGGAAATATCCGGCGCCGACAGCCTTGATATAAATCTGCTTACCGCCGACTCCCGGCAGGTTGCTCCCGGCACACTGTTCGTGGCCGTACGCGGCGCGAATGTCGACGGACACCGGTTCATACCGGACGCAATTTCCGCCGGCGCCTCAGCAATTGTCGGCGAAGAATTTCCCGTACAACGCCCCGACGGCGTCTGCTTCATTCGCGTGGCCGACTCTTCTGACGCACTCGGACGCCTTGCCTCGCAATGGTACGACAACCCGAGCGAAAAACTCACCCTGGTAGGTGTTACCGGAACCAACGGCAAAACCACCATCGCCACACTTCTCTACGAAATGGCCCGCATCAACGGACTCAAGGCCGGCCTGCTCTCAACCGTAAGCAACATCGTGGACACAACGGTGTACGAGGCCGTGCAGACCACTCCCGACCCGCTGAGCATACATCGCCTGCTTCACGAAATGGTGCAGGCCGGATGCACCTTCGCCGCAATGGAGGTAAGCAGCCATGCAGCACAGCAGAGACGAATCGCAGGCCTGCATTTCAAAGGCGGAATATTCACCAACCTGACACGCGACCATCTCGACTACCACAAAACTTTCGATGCCTACCTGAAGGCCAAGAAAAGCTTTTTCGACAAACTCGGCAAAGATGCGTTCGCCCTTGTAAACGCCGACGACTCGCACGGAAAAGTAATGC
>JAIDBM010000268.1 GCA_029056365.1 Muribaculaceae bacterium
TGATAATGCTGCAGGATCCCCCCCGCCGCCCCGCAATACCAATCTATGCCCCCAACGACCGCATCGGTTCTCCGGTTCTGAAAGTCGACCCCGACAAGGTTGTAGGCATCGTACGCACCAAATCTCTCGATGGCGTATCGGCCTTCACCGCCCCCGACGAGACCTCAAAACAAATCGGAGCCAACGTTGTGCGCTTCCTTGTGGGCGAATATACCGCCGGACGTCTGCCCAAAGAATTCCTCCCCCTCCAGTCGGGTGTAGGCAACGTGGCCAATGCAGTACTGTATGACCTCGGTGAAAGCACCGAGCTTCCGAACTTCATGATGTATACCGAAGTGATTCAGGACGCCGTGCTCGAACTCATGCGCAAAGGCAAATGTACGTTCGCATCCACCTGCTCGATGACATTCTCCGACGAGACAGAACGCAAACTCTTCCCCGACCTTGAATTCTTCCGCGACAAGATTCTCATGCGTCCGGCAGAACTCTCGAACAACCCCGAAGTGATTCGCCGTCTTGGCGTCATAGCCATGAACACAGCACTTGAAGCCGACATTTTCGGAGCCGTGAACTCAACTCATGTGCTCGGCACACGAATGATGAACGGTATCGGCGGCTCGGGCGACTTCACCCGTAACGCCTACCTGTCGATATTCAGCTGCCCGTCGGTGTCGAAAGGCGGCCTGATCAGCAACATCGTGCCTATGGTTGCACACGTCGACCACAGCGAACACTCTGTAGACGTTATCGTAACCGACCAGGGCATCGCCGACCTTCGACGCAAAGATCCCGTTGAACGCGCCTACGAGATTATCAACAACTGCGCGCATCCGATGTATCGCCCGCTGCTGCTCGACTATCTCAAACTCGGCAAAGGCGGTCAGACTCCCCATGTTCTCAACGCCGCGTTCGCATTCCACAACGCCTTCAATGCAACCGGTGACATGCGAAACGCCGATTTCAGCCTCTACGTATAAATAATCTCCCGACAATAAAAATATAAGACTGTGCCGTAAAACAGAAGTTTGCGGCACAGTCTTTTCTCTTGATAACAACTATGAGAAACTTTAAAATCCAAGCCCTGATGGCTCTCTCAGCTGTCATAACCTTGCCTTGCACAGCCGCAGGCAGAAACACCCCGGAATACCGCACAGACGTGCCGGTCGACTCAATTATAATGAGCGATCCCTGCATAATCGCCGACCAGTCCACCGGAACCTATTACATGACCGGCACAGGCGGCATGCTCTGGGAAAGCCACGACCTCAGATACTGGAACGGTCCACGCTTTGTGGCCATGACCGACTCAACATCGTGGATGGGAGAAAATCCCGAGATATGGGCGGCTGAAATTCATAAAAACGGCGACAGATACTATTATTTCGCCACATTCACCAACAACGAAACGGAATGCGCCCGGACTCCGGACGGCGACAGAATTCCTCGCCGGTCGTCGCACGTGCTTGTAGCCGACACTCCCGCCGGACCGTTCTATCCAGTCGGTACTGACAACTACACCCCTGAAAACCGTCCGACACTCGACGGAACATTCTGGCGAGACACCGATGGCAAACCATACATGGTTTTCTGCGGAGAATGGCTATACAACAACAACGGCACAATGGAATATGTGGAGCTGAAAGAAGACCTCTCCGGTGCCATAGGCGAGCCTCGCCTGATGTTCAAAGCCTCCGACTCGCCATGGAGTCGCGAAATAGTAAACGGGGAAGAACAATTCAACAGAGTCACCGATGGACCGTGGCTTTTCCGCACCGCTACCGGCAGGCTGGGAATGATATGGACATCATGGCGCTTCAAAGAATACACAACCGGTGTGGCATATTCAGAAAGCGGCACTCTCGCCGGTCCATGGATACAGCATCCCGATCCAGTGATGCCACCTGACTTCGGCCACGGCATGATATTCACCGACCTCAACGGACAACTGATACTTTCTCTACACACCCACAAAGACATCAACGGAACTTATATCCGTTGCCCATCATTCTGGGAAGTTGACTTGAGCGGCGACTATATCCGCATCGGGAAACGCCTGCTCTAATTTCCCACTCCAGAGTCGCCGACTGCCCGGAGTGGAGGCATCCCTGCCTCCACAACACCGAAGAAACAGCATGCCCGTAACGCCGGCGACCCCGCCGACGGACCTGCGCAGGCGGTCTCAGCACCCGGAAATACCAAACCTGGTCATACGTCGGCGAGGGCGCCGACGTTACCTTGCCTCCACAACTCGCCATGCAGCTTCGAAATCTCCGCGTGTAACGTCGGCGACCCCGC
>JAIDBM010000269.1 GCA_029056365.1 Muribaculaceae bacterium
TTCATAGTCCTTGTCAGATTCTGTTATACATTGAAAGCCGTTACGTTCATAAAACGGCCCGGCAGTTTTCAGAGCCTTGCGGACACGTTCCTTCTCCTCTTTGGACACAGGCTTTGGGGTGGAGAAAAGTGTTTCAAATCTCACCGCATCGTTCCCTCGAAGTTCGGGGGATTCTTTAATCGGTTGTGCCATAAGCAGAAGTTTTTATACAATACTTTTCAAAGGTACAATATTATAACGAAATACGCAAGAACTTGACCATTAACGTCTGAAAAATTTATTACTCGAAAAGCTCATAGTACATGACAATGTCGCCGGAACCGTAGATTTTACAGAATTTTAGATTTTAGGGTGGTGACCCGGAGGAAATTTCTTTCGGCAGGGCGAAAGCTTGAGCCAAAACATCGAATTAACATGATATAGATTTGCCAGGTTCAGTTGAGCATAGTAGTCTAAAATCTGAGACAGTAATTGACCGTTCTGTTGACGGTGGTTTTCGTTCGGCGGACTGTTGTCGGCAAACGCAGAAGCCGGAAAATTGCAAATTTTTGCGTACCTTTGCGCCATGATACCTCACGAACTACTTAAAAAGAACAATGGCGATGAATGTCGCCTGTTGCTTACGCCGGGCCAACGCCTGCTGCTTCTGCTGTGTGTGATGATTTTCTGCTGGGTTGCCTGCAGTGTTGTCAATGGCATTCTTATCGGCCGCCTGGGGCAGACTGTGAGGGTGCTGCGTATAGCCGCCGTGCTCCAGAGCGTGTTTCAGATAATTCTGCCTGCACTGGTCACTGCAATGCTTGTTTCGCGTCGGCCGGCACGTCTGCTCGAAATCGACCGTACTCCCCGCATAGTTCCGGTGGCCTGGGGCATTATGCTGTTGTTTGTGTCGATGCCGGCGCTTAATTGCGTGATACAATGGAATGCATCGTTGCAGTTGCCGGAAAGTGCCGCCGGAATAATGCAGTGGATGAAGAATGCCGAAGACAGTGCGGCGAAAACCATTGAAATAATGCAGGGCGGCGGCAGTATCGGCGATCTGATAATGAATATCCTTATTATAGGAATAATGGCCGGTCTGGGCGAGGAACTGCTGTTCCGGGGCACCTTGCAACGCATTCTTCAGACATCGGGTATGAATCCGCATCTGTGCATATGGCTTGTGGCAGCTTTGTTCAGTGCCATTCACATGCAGTTTTTCGGTTTTGTGCCCAGAATGTTGCTCGGCGCTTTGTTCGGCTATCTCCTGTACTGGTCGGGCTGTTTGTGGCTGCCGGTGCTTGTACACGCATCGAACAACATAATTTACGTCACAGCGCGGTGGATTGCCTTGCGCGGACATGGCGATACTCCGGTGGTCGACAGGGTAGGCACTATGCCGGGAGAATATGTCTATGTAGTAGTCAGTGTGTTCTTGAGCGTGTTGCTGTTGTGGCGTATACGCACTGATTGCAGAGACAGATAAGCGCAGAAATCAGCTGATTTCCGATATTTCCTTCATTTCGGCGTATTCGGCCCATCGGGGGTCGTTCTCGGCATATATCTGCAGTGGCAACAGCGGAAGTTCCGAGAGCGCCTGATTCAGTTTTTTTGTGAATATGTTGGTGCTGAGTGTATAGAACACCCAGTCGCGCCTTCCGGCTCCGGTATATATGCCGGTCATCACGGCAACGGGATCTTTGTCGAGGACCTCGTTCAGCGAGTCGGTGGCTTGTTCCATTATAGCTGAGATGTCATCGGACGGCATGCCTCCATCGGGCGAATCATCGTAAATCCAGGATATTTCCACTCGGATATGGAATCGCGGATTGCTGATGAATCTGGAAATATCGCGTCGTCCGGTAACCATTATCAGACGGCCGTCTTCGCTTTCGGTGGGAGATGTCCACCATTCGGATTCTTTAGACATATATATAAATATAAAAATCGGGCCGGACTATAAGCCGGGTTATGTACCTGCATCATTTTCCGCCGAAGCGGAGTTGAATGCCGGCATCCGTCATTTATCTGAGCCATACGTTGCCGGATGGCTTTAGCGGTCTACCCCCCGGCAATGGACGAGCAATCCTTAAATGCCGGTATACTTGACCTTGCAACCCATAAGACGTGCGGCACACCATGTCGCCATGGCGTCCGGTGAGCTCTTACCTCACCTTTTCACCCTTGCCGGGATACCCGGCGGTTATTTTCTGTCACGCTGCTCTACCGTTGCCGATAGCTCTCCGTTAGGGAGTATGG
>JAIDBM010000027.1 GCA_029056365.1 Muribaculaceae bacterium
ATCCCGCTACAATCATAATCTTTCTGAAAGGAATATCCGGTAATAATACTTCAGAATAATCCGCGCCATTACATACCGTACGCTTAAAAGCATTTTGAGCCGGACACATTTCGCCAAGCGGTTCGGTAAACTCCATGTTAATATGCACTGGTCCCGGCTTGCAGGCACCGGCGAGAGTCAGCGCATCATTCAGCATACGGTCGGCATACCATGAAGGCCCGGTTCCGACATCCGCAATATTGAACGATCCCTTCACGATATTGTCCAGCACACCATACTGGCGCAAGGTCTGACTGTCATCCTGATCAATCCACTCCAACGGTCTGTCCGCCGAGACAATTATCAGCGGTATACCCCGGTAATATGCCTCAGCCACAGCCGGCGCATAATTCAATACAGCCGAGCCGGACGTACATACACATGCCACGGGCCGACCTGTCTCAAGCGCGATGCCCAATGCGACAAAAGCGGCGCTGCGCTCATCTATTACCACATGCTTGCGCAATAAGCGTTCAGCCTCCAGCGCGATAATAATCGGAGTATTGCGGGACCCTGGAGAAACCACCACATCGCGTACATCATATGCACAAAGAGCGCCAACCAACTGCCTGGCACTATACTTTCGGCTTGTTTCCATTTCAAAATCGATTTGAGACTGTAAAGTTACAAAAACTTGCTGATTTTCTCTCGAAAAATTTGTGTTTAGATTAAAGTTTTGTAAATTTGTGTGGTTTTAGCGAAGTCCATCGGACTTGAACCATGGCAATTATACCATAAACAAACACAAATACCTAACTCTAAATAAATTACGATTCAATCGTTATGGCAGAAAAGAAAGAACCACTATTCGATCAGTTTCCAGCCACCACCTATCAGGAGTGGCGTGCGAAAGTGGAAGCTGACCTCAAGGGCGCAGACTTCGACAAGAAGCTCGTATGGCGCACAAACGAAGGTTTCGACCTCCAGCCGGTTTACCGTCTTGAAGACATCGAGAATCTGGAAACCACCAACTCTCTTCCCGGAGAATATCCCTATGTTCGCGGCACCCGTAACGACAACGACTGGCTTACCCGTCAGGAAATAGTTGCCGAATCGGCTCAAAAAGCCAACGAAATCGCCCGCGATGTACTCACCAAGGGTGTAACATCTCTTGGTTTCAAGCTCGCAGAACCTACCAAAGAGGAAATCGCCGTTCTTCTCAACGACATCGACCTCTGCAAAGTTGAAATCAATATAAACTGCTGCCAGCGTAAAGCCAAAGCGCTTGTCGAAAACCTGGTTGCATATATCAAGGAAAAAGGCGCCGAAAAATGCTTCCATGGTTCGGTCAACTTCAATCCGCTGCGCCGGGCATTCCGTCATGGCGGCGAGATTCCCGCCGACATGGTCGAAACTGCAAAAAGCCTGATTTCGATTGCCGCCGATGTACCTGCGCTCCGAGTTCTTGCCGTAGACTCCGCCATGCTCAGCGACAGCGGTTCCTATATCGCACAGGAACTCGGATATGCTCTGGCTTGGGGTGCCGACTGGCTCACCGCCCTCACCGATGCCGGCTTGAGCATCGACCAGATAGCTCCGAGAATTAAATTCAACATGGGCGTATCTTCGAATTTCTTCATGGAACTCGCCAAATTCCGCGCAGCACGCATGCTTTGGGCCCAGATTGTAAAGCAATATGGTCCTGAATGCGAATGTTCATGCAAAATGATGGTAAACGCTGTGACATCACGCTTCAACCAGACGATATATGATGCCCACGTGAACCTGCTCCGCAGCCAGACCGAATCCATGTCGGCCGCTCTTGCCGGTGTTGACTCCATCACTACCACTCCGTTCGATGTTCCCTACAAGACTCCGGACGCATTCAGCGAACGCATCGCACGCAACCAGCAGTTCCTCCTGAAAGAAGAAAGCCACCTCGACAAGGTTGTAGACCCGGCCGGCGGAAGCTATTATGTGGAAACCCTTACCGTATCCATCGCCCGCGAAGCCTGGAAACTTTTCCTTGAAGTAGAAGATAACGGCGGATTCTTTAAACTTGTGGCTGACGGAAAAGTACAGGATGCCGTTAACGAATCGTGCAAAAAACGCCACACCGACGTGGCCCGTCGCAAAGAAATACTTCTTGGCACGAACCAGTATCCGAACGTGAACGAAATGGCAGCCGGCAAAATAGAAACCAAAGAAGGCTGCACCTGCTCATGCGCTGCAGAAAAAGGCGAACATGCTCTATGCGGCAAACGTGCGGCAAGCGATTTCGAAGACCTCCGTCTGGCTACAGAAGCAGCAGCCAAACGCCCGAAAGTGTTCATGCTCACCATCGGCAACCTCGCAATGCGTCTGGCAAGAGCACAGTTCTCGACAAACTTCTTCGGTTGCGCAGGCTACGAAATCATCGATAATCTCGGATTCAACACCGTACAGGAAGGTGTTGACGCAGCACTTGAAAAAGGTGCTGATGTAATCGTACTCTGCTCAAGCGACGATGAATATGCCACTCTGGCCCCCGAAGCATTCAAATATCTCGACGGTCGTGCAGAATTCGTAGTGGCTGGTGCCCCTGCCTGCACCGAAGACCTTAAGGCTGTAGGTATCGAAAGCTTTATACACGTTCGCTGCAACGTGCTTGAAACACTCAAGGAATTCAACTCCAAACTTTTGAAATAATCCGGCGATAATCAATAAAGAAATGAGACCTGATTTTAAATCCGTAAATATCGAAAAAGACGCCTTCGGCGCAGCTCAACAGGCTCCTGCCGCCGGCGAACAGTGGCTCACGCCCGAACTTATTCCCGTGAAGCCCGTATATACAAAATCCGACCTTGAAGGACTCGAACACCTTCAGTACATGTCGGGTATCCCTCCATTCCTCCGCGGACCGTACAGCGCAATGTATCCTCTGCGTCCCTGGACCATACGACAGTATGCCGGCTTCTCTACCGCAGCAGAATCCAATGCATTCTACCGCCGTAACCTTGCTTCCGGTCAGAAAGGCCTTTCTGTCGCATTCGACCTTGCCACTCACCGTGGATATGATGCCGACCACGAACGTGTTGTAGGCGACGTAGGTAAGGCCGGTGTGTCGATTTGCTCTGTCGAGGACATGAAAGTTCTCTTCGATGGCATTCCCCTTAACAAAATGTCCGTATCCATGACTATGAACGGAGCCGTACTGCCGGTTCTGGCATTCTATATCAATGCCGGTCTCGAGCAGGGAGCCAGACTCGAAGAAATGGCCGGTACTATCCAGAACGACATCCTTAAGGAATTCATGGTGCGCAACACCTATATATATCCGCCGGAATTCTCGATGCGTATCATCGCCGACATTTTCGAGTACACATCGCAGAACATGCCTAAATTCAACTCGATATCGATTTCCGGTTACCACATGCAGGAAGCCGGCGCAACATGCGATATCGAACTTGCATATACACTTGCCGATGGTCTGGAATACCTTCGTGCGGGCGTGAATGCCGGTATGGACATTGATGCTTTCGCTCCGCGTCTGTCGTTCTTCTGGGCCATAGGCATGAACTACTTCATGGAAGTAGCAAAAATGCGTGCCGCTCGTATGCTCTGGGCAAAAATCGTGAAGCAGTTCAACCCCAAAAATCCCAAGTCTCTCGCTCTGCGTACACACTCTCAGACTTCAGGATGGTCGCTTACCG
>JAIDBM010000270.1 GCA_029056365.1 Muribaculaceae bacterium
AAAAATTACCCGCTCCGGACTGAAGCGGGTAAGGGAGGATGTGCTCTTTATTTTAGTTTAAATGAAAGAGCCGTGCACGCGGAGCCTGTGAGGCCATGGCTTGGAGCGAGCTATTTATTCTTCATATGCTCGATTCTCCGTTTTTTTCACTAAATTTGCACTCCGTTTCACCCTAACCAAATTAATATTAGCGGCGCCTGCCGCCCTGAGTAACATGAGAAGATGGCGAATTGAAGACAGCGCCGAGCTGTACAATATCAACGGCTGGGGCCGTAACTATTTTTCTATCAACGACAAAGGCCATGTGGCAGTAACTCCCCGCCAGGGGCATGCCAGCGTTGACCTGAAAGACGTGATGGATGAACTGCAGGTGCGCGACATCGTGGCACCGGTGCTGCTGCGCTTTCCCGATATACTCGATAACCGTATCGAAAAAATCAGCAACTGCTTCCGTCTGGCATCGGAGCAATACAACTACCAGGCGCAGAACTACATGATTTATCCTATAAAGGTGAATCAGATGAGGCAGGTGGTGGAAGAAATAGTCAGCTACGGCAAAAAATTCAACATCGGCCTTGAAGCCGGTTCCAAACCCGAGCTGCATGCGGTTCTTGCCACCAACATTTCGCAGAACTCTCTGATTATATGCAACGGATATAAAGACGCCAACTATATCGAACTGGCCCTGCTTGCACAGAAGATGGGCCGCCGCATTTATCTGGTTGTTGAGAAACTCAACGAACTGCGTCTGATTGCCGAAATCTCGAAACGTCTGAAAATAGCGCCGAACATAGGCATCAGAATCAAACTCAGCAGCAGCGGTTCCGGAAAATGGGAGGAAAGCGGCGGCGACCAGAGTAAATTCGGCCTGAATTCATCAGAACTGCTTGAGGCGCTCGACATGCTCGAACGAAACAACATGAAGCAGTGTCTGAAGCTGATACACTTCCACATCGGCAGTCAGATTACCAAAATCCGCCGTATAAAGAACGCTCTGCGCGAGGCCACCCAGTTCTATGTGCAGCTTACAAAACTCGGCTTCGACATCGACTTCGTGGACATCGGCGGCGGACTTGGCGTGGACTATGACGGCACCCGAAGCTCATCGAGCGAAAGCTCCATGAACTATTCCATCCAGGAATATGCCAACGATGCCGTTTCGGCGCTCGTAGACGCCTGCTCCAAAAACAACATCAAACAGCCAAACATCATTACCGAGAGCGGCCGTTCGCTTACCGCACATCATTCCGTACTGATTTTCGAGGTGCTCGAAACAACACATCTGCCGGTATGGAAAGACAACGAGGAAGTGGGTGAGAACGCCCATGAACTGCTTCGCGAACTCTACGACATCTGGGACCGGCTGAACCAGCCCCGGCTGTTCGAAAGCTGGCACGATGCACTGCAGATCCGAGAAGAGGCTCTCGACTTGTTCAGCCTCGGACTGCTCGACCTGCGAACCCGCGCACAAATAGAAAAACTATTCTGGAGCATAGCACGCGAAGTCGGCGAAATGGCCTCCGGTATGAAACACGCTCCGGAGGAGCTGAGGAAAATCGCCAAGATGATCCCCGACAAATATTTCTGCAACTTCTCGTTATTCCAGTCGCTGCCCGACAGCTGGGCAATCGACCAGGTGTTCCCGATTATTCCGCTGAGCCGCCTTGACGAAAAGCCAAACCGGACATGCACCATCCAGGACATGACATGCGACTCCGACGGCAAAATAGCCAACTTCATAAGCCAGGGCACACTGTCGGCCTCTCTGCCGGTACACACTCTGCGGCAGGGCGAACCCTATTATATCGGAGTGTTCCTTGTGGGAGCCTATCAGGAGATTCTCGGCGACATGCACAACCTCTTCGGCGACACAAACGCCGTGCACATCAGCGTTTACAAAGACCGTTATGAAATCGACCAGATTATCGACGGCGAAACCGTGGCTGAAGTTCTCGACTACGTGCAGTACTCGCCCAAGAAGCTTGTACGGAATGTGGAAACCTGGGTGACCTCGTGTATGAAAGCCGGAGCAATAACCCCCGAGGAAGGCCGCGACTTCCTCAGCACATACCGCTCGGGGCTGTACGGCTATACATATCTCGAAAAAGACTGACCCTACCATTGACGAAAATCCAAATCACAACATATGCGATGGTTCATTGATCTGGCCTACAGAGGCGCCCCGTTTCACGGCTGGCAGGTACAGCCGGGGGAGACCACCGTACAGAGTGTGCTTGAAGACGCCATTTCGCGTCTGGCAAGGCATACGGTCGCCGTTACCGGAGCCGGACGCACCGATGCCGGGGTAAACGCCTCCATGATGATCGCCCATGTCGACCTGCCCGACGGCATGTGCCCCGACAGCCGTTTTCTGCACAGCCTCAACAGCATGGTGGGCCGCGACATAGCCGTAAGGTCGTTCTCGCCGGTCCACAGCGACGCGCACGCCCGTTTCGATGCCACCGAACGCCGATACCATTATTACGCCAACACACGGAAAAGCGCATTCTCCTGGCCCCTTTCATGGCAGGCCCCGCCGACACTCGACTTCGATGCCATGAACCGGGCCGGACAACTTATGACCGGGAAACGCGACTTCAGTTCATTCGCCAAATCGCACACCGATGTAAAAACCCACATTTGCGACCTCCGCCGTGTGGAATGGGTAGATTTAGGCTCAGGCCGGTGGAGGCTGGTTGTGACAGCCGACCGCTTCCTGCGCAACATGGTGAGGGCCATTGCAGGCACTCTTGTGGATGTAGGCCGGGGAAAACTCAGGCCCGACGACATCACGGATATTATCGAAAAACAGAACCGGTGCGCCGCCGGCACATCAATGCCCGCCCACGCATTGTTTCTGGCACATATATCTTATCCATATTACACCTCTCCCGATGAAGCATATCTGGAAGACATATAATCTGGCAGTGGCCGTTATCGGTGCACTGATTATCGGCGCCTGTGCCAGCATGGGCCGCCCCGAAGGCGGCCCCCGCGACACCGAACCGCCTGTTCCGCTGAATTCAACCCCTCCGGCCGGACAGCTCAATTTCAACGGCCGGCGGCTTGTGGTGAATTTCAACGAGAACATTCAGCTCGACGATGCCTTCAACAAGGTTGTGGTAAGCCCGGCCATGAGCCAGCCGCCGGCCGTGAGCGCCAACGGACGCCGCCTTACCGTGGAATTCCGCGATACCCTGCGCGACAGCACCACATATACCGTTGACTTTGCCGATGCCGTCAAAGACCTCAACGAAGGCAATATACTTGACGGATTCGCTTTGGATTTCTCCACCGGCCCGACAATCGACACCCTGCGCATAAGCGGCATGGTACTCGGCGCCGACAATCTCGAACCCGCACAAGGCCTGCTTGTGGGCGTACGTTCGAATCTCGCCGACTCCGCTGTCTCGACCCTGCCGCTCGACCGCATCGCACGCACAAACCAGCTCGGACAATTCACCATCCGAAATCTGCCCGCCGGACAATACCGCGTATTCGCCATCGACGATGTCAACCGCGACTACAAATGGGACCGGTCGGAAGCCATGGCCTTTTACGATGTGGTTGTAGAACCGTCGGTGCAGACTTTCGAACTCACCGACACCCTGCGTTCGAGCCAGGGAACCGACTCCACCGCATTGCGGCAAGGCCTGCGCTATCTGCCCAACGATGTGCTGCTTTCGCTTTACAAAGAGGAGTATACTCCGCAGTATCTGAAAGACTACGGACGACCCGAACGGCGCAAGGCATCAATCATATTCGGCGCCCCGGCCGACTCCCTGCCGCAGATTACAATCACAAACGGCGATTTCGCAGGCCGCGATTTCAACGACTTCACCATAATTCAGGCAAACGGCAATCTCGACTCCCTCACCTACTGGATCCGCGATCCGCAGCTGGTAGAAGCCGATACCCTGCGCCTGGCTGTAACATACATCAAACCCGACTCCACGGGTCAGCTCAGCCAGTTCACCGACTCTCTCAGGTTCGATTTCAGGGCTCCTCGGCAAAAAAAGAAAAAAAACGAAGAACAGGAACTCGACTCGCTCGGAAATCCCATTCGCACCAGTTTCCTCGACATATCGGCCCTTGGCGGCAGCCAGCAGGAACTCCACCGGGGGTTGCTTCTGGATTTCACCGAACCGCTGGCAACCGTCGACTCCTCGGCCATACGTCTTGAAGTCCAGTCCGACACCCTGTGGCTGCCTGTTCCGGACATGAAACTACTCGC
This sequence comes from Muribaculaceae bacterium, assembly GCA_029056365.1. Lineage (GTDB taxonomy): Bacteria > Bacteroidota > Bacteroidia > Bacteroidales > Muribaculaceae > CAG-873. The sequence goes on from JAIDBM010000270.1 coordinate 4,235, forward strand.
CGACTCCATCAATCCCGTGCTAAGAAAAAACATCGATTACAAATGGGAACCCGGCGCCAAATACCGGCTCACAATCGACTCGGCATCGATATACAACATATACGGCGACCCCAACCGCCCGTTCAAGCACGAATTCACCGCCAAAAACGAAGAAGACTACTCCGGCATCACCTTCAACATCGAAGGTCTTAACCCCGATACGGCCCTGGTGGTGGAACTCGTCGGCTCCAGCGACCAGGTACAGTATCGCGCACAGGCCCGTGGAAACAAAGTTGTGTTCCATCATCTTGCTCCCGGCACATATTACGCCCGACTGATCATCGATTCCGACGGCAACGGACGCTGGACATCCGGCGACGTGGCTCTCAGGCGCCAGCCTGAGGAAACATACTATTTTCCAAAAAAACTCACTCTGAAAAAAAACTGGGATATCGAACAGGCATGGAACCCCTACGCCCTGCCTCTCGACCTTCAGAAACCTCTGGCAATAAAGAAAAACAAACCTAAGCTAAAAGCCGGAGAGATGAAACCTGTGGAAGAAGATGAAGAAGAAGCCGACAGCCCCTTCGGCGCCTACGACCCCAATACCGGCCAACTGCTTCCACAGCGCCGATAAGACCGGTTCATACATGCAAAGTCCCGGTGCCGACCACGGCACCGGGGCTTTGCATGTATGAAAACTCAATCATTCGGGCCTACCTTATGCCGTGCGCAAGCCACCATGTGTAGCCCAGCGGATTAGCTCCGAGCATAAGGCTCAGCACTATAACCGCCACAAAAATTATCACCCATATTATAAAACTGCCTATTATCAGGCCGGTTCCACAGCCTCTCACCCCGAATATCACATAGAGCGACAGCCAGAACAAGGCTATGCAGGGCAACAGCACAAGAAAACAGCCAAGCAACCCGAGAAGCATCGCCACCGCCATACCGCCGTTCGGGAAAGAACTTGCCATCTGGGCATATACTTCGCCACCGAACGGCAAGGCTATGATTACACCGAGCAGACACAATATTCCCATAAGCATGGCCAGTCCGACGCATCCGGCAACAAGACCAATAAAACCCATGGCACATTTTGCAAGCACATTGATGAATGCAGTAAATCCGCTCTCGCCGGCCACGCGGGGCGCATCGTTGGTAAGCACACCACGCCCTACCGCCTCGACACTCACCGCCTCGCCACGCAATTCCAGCCGCCTGCGGGCCGTATCGGCCGGAGGTATCACCGCCCAGGCGATAAGATAGCATACGAAACATGGCCAGAATGCCGTGCATATGGTAAGTATAATCATCAGCACTCTGATAAGGTTCGGGTCGCTTCCGAAATATGTGGCTATGCCGCTGAGCACTCCGCCCATAACCTTGTTGTCGATGTCGCGGTACAATTTATGACGCGGACGTTCCTCGATAACCAGCGGCGGAGGAGTAGCCTGGACTTTGCTCCTGCCGCCGCACTCTTCCGCTGCCGCAGGCTCGCCGAGGTCTTCCGGCCGGCCCATTATGCCGATGATACGGTTCACATCCTCAATCGTTATCACCTGGCCGCCCTGCCCGATACGTTCATCGAAAAGTTCGGCCACACGCGCCTCTATGTCGTCGACTATCTCCCGGCCCTCGTCGCCTGGAAATGTGGTACGCAGCTGGTCGAGATAGTTATGCAGGAGTCCGTAGGCATCCTCATCTATATTGTATATGCGTCCGTTTATGTTTACGGGAAACGATTTTTTCATGATTCATTCATTTATCAAGGTGATTTACTGAGTTGGTTATCTCCTGCCACGACACTCTGAGCTGCTGAAGAAACGCCGCTCCGTCGCCTGTAAGCGAATAATACTTCCGTGGCGGCCCCGAGGGCGATTCTTCCCAGCGGTATGTGAGCAGTCCGTCGTTCTTGAGACGCGTCAGCAGAGGATACAAAGTACCCTCCATCACGATCATATGAGCTTCTTTCAGCCGGGCAATGATTTCCGATGCATAGGCATCGCCATGCCTGAGCAACAGCAGCACGCAGAATTCGAGCATGCCCTTGCGCATTTGGGATTTCAGATTTTCAATATTCATCGCTTTAGGTTAAACAAAAAATTAGATTGTAGATTATCGTGATGCAAAGTTATACATCTTTACAGTACTATGCAATACCAAGTACTATATTATAACACAAATTAACATTACACATTCGCATTCATGCGGCAGGCGAACCTTTGGGTGCCCCCCGGTGTTGTAACTGTATTGAATAACACATAATATATGCCAAGTAATGGAAAATCCCCTGTATAAAATACCGTACGGACTATATGTGATTACAGCCAACGCCGACAACCGCGACAACGGCTGCATATCAAACACCCTGCAACAGGTAACAGCCGACCCGAACCAGGTGTCGCTGTGCATCAACAAGCAGAATCTCACCTGCGAAATGATTGAGAAGACACAGCTGTTCACAGCATCTGTAATAAGCCGGAACGCACCGTTTTCTCTGTTTGAAAACTTCGGTTTCCACAGCGGACGCGACTTCGACAAATTCAGGAACTTCACCGCCTGCCGACGCCTGTCCGACGGCACTCTGGCCATAACCGAAGGTACAAACGCCTACATAAGCGTAAGAGTAACACAGACAGTCGACCTCGGAACCCACATGATGTTCATCGGCAACGTAAGCGAGATGCAGACTCTGTCGGATGTTCCGTCGGCAACCTACACCTACTATCTCGAACACATCAAACCCAAACCCCAGCCCATAGGCAAAACAGCCGACGGACACACAGTATGGCGCTGCAGAATATGCGGCTATGAATATGTAGGCGATGAACTGCCCGACGATTTTGTATGCCCGGTATGCAAACACCCCGCCGCCGACTTCGAGAAGGTGGAGATAAACGACAACGTGGCCGACCATCCCACAAACCAGTATTCAGGCACCCGCACCGAAAAGAACCTTCAGGAAGCCTTTGCCGGTGAAAGCATGGCACGGAACAAATACACCTATTTCGCCTCCGTGGCACAAAAAAACGGATACGAACAGATTGCAGCTATCTTCCTGAAAACCGCCGATAACGAAAAAGAACATGCCGAACTGTGGTGCAAGGCGCTCGGAGGCATAAGTCAGGACACCGCCACAAACCTGCTGCATGCGGCCGAAGGCGAAAACTACGAATGGACCGACATGTACGAACGCTTTGCAAAAGAAGCCGACGAGGAAGGCTTCCACAATCTGGCCGAACAGTTCCGGGGCGTTGCCGCAATAGAAAAGCACCACGAGGAACGATACCGCGCACTGCTGCGCAACGTCGATGCCAACGAGGTGTTCCGAAAAAGCGGCGTTGTGGTGTGGGAATGCCGCAACTGCGGCCATATATGCATCGGCACTGAGGCTCCCGAAGTGTGTCCCGTATGCTTCCACTCACAGAGTTATTTCGAAATACATCCCGAAAACTACTGACCCTCAACATTGCAGACAACACAGCCGGGCCAGCAATGCCGCTGGCCCGGCTATTCTTTTAACACAATTAAACAATGTGAATTGTAATAATACTGTAGCAATTTCGTAACTTTGCGCAGTGTTTCACCATATGGAGACATTATTGCTTATGAACCGCTCATTATTACTATCGCTCAGCCTGTTGCTCGCACTGGTAAGCACTGCCTCGTGCAAAAAAACAGCCACAGACACCCGAAACGATAAAAATATAGCACCGAAAAAAGAATCGCTGGGCAACTTCAACGCCGACAGCGCCTATTCTTATATCGAAAAGCAACTTGAATTCGGCCCACGCGTACCAGGTACCGATGGCCACAAGGCATGCGCATCATGGCTTGAAGGCAAACTGCGCGAAACCAAACCCGACACTCTCATTGTTCAACGCGGCGAAGTTCGCGCATACACAGGAGCCAGACTTCCTATCACAAACCTGATGGCAAGCTACAACCTTGCCAATCCGAACCGGCTGCTCCTTGTTGCCCACTGGGACACCCGTCCATGGGCCGACAACGATGCCGTTCCTGCCAACCACAGCAAACCGCTGCCAGGAGCAAACGATGGCGGAAGCGGTGTAGGCGTGCTGCTTGAAATTGCCCGGAACCTTGCGATAAAGAAACCGGCCTATGGTATCGACATTCTGCTCGTCGATGCCGAGGACTACGGTCGAAGCGGCGGATTCAGCGACAACGGCGACAGCTGGTGTCTCGGCACACAATATTTTATCGAAAACCTCCCATACCCCGACGGACTTCTGCCCCGATATGCAATAGTGCTCGACATGGTGGGCGGTCGCGACGCACGCTTCTCAAAAGAATACACATCCCACACCCAGGCACGCGAATACACCGACAAAATATGGAAAGAAGCCGCAGCCCTCGGACTGGCCGACAGATTTCCCGACCGTGTTACCGCCGGTGTGGTCGACGACCATACATTCCTGAACGAAGCCGGAATCCCGGCGGTTGACATTGTGGAATGCGACAACCACATCACCAACAGCTTTCCGCCATACTGGCACACCATGCAGGACGACATGAGCAACATCGACCGCAGCACCCTCGGCGATGTGGGCAAGACAGTACTCAACCTCGTTTATTCACCGAAAATATGACAATACAGGAGCGCCAGCAGGAACTCATCGACGAGTTCGCCGACATCGACGACTGGATGGACCGCTACGGCTACATTATCGACATGGGCAACGCACTGCCCGCAATTGACGAACGACTCAAGACTCCCGACCGCCTTATCGAAGGCTGCCAGAGCCGGGTATGGCTCGATGCCGAATATCGCGACGGCAAGGTGTTCTACCAGGCCGATTCCGATGCAATCATCGTGAAAGGCATGATCAGTATGCTGGTGTCGGTACTGTCGGGCCACACTCCAGACGAAATACTTGACGCTAAGTTGAATTTCATTGACGAAATCGGGCTTGCCGAACACCTCTCCCCTACCCGCAGCAACGGCCTGCTGGCCATGGTGAAGCAGATGCGCGTGTATGCGCTCGCTTTCAAAAACAAGCAATAGCAAGTACTGAAGAATAGCAAATACTGAAAAATAGCAAGGCGATGGTCGCATCACTGCCACCATCGCCTCTTTATTGTGTCACTGATTATTTTTCAAACGGATTGCCTTCTGGATCCTGGCTCACCACATAACGGAATGCGTTAAGAGTAAGCAGATTCTGAGTGGCATCGGTGAATTCACGGTCGCCATGGCCGTAATTCAGATAAACCATCCGGTAATTCTTGTTGCGCCATACCACCGGAAAGTCTCCATGACTTATCACATCCTTGATTCCAAACGGATAATTCTTCGGCGAAATCGATGCCAGAATCTCCACGTCAGGATTCTCCCGGGGCGATGGATTCCACTGATACCACTCGCTTTCGGGAGCCACAAAAGCGGCAGGCAGATTTTTTGTCACCGGCGACTCCAGGGTCTCAATGTCGAGATACGCACACTGCGGAGGCCAATTGTTGCAATAGAAACGGCCGCAACCAAGGAATTCGTTCAACCAGGGCCAGTCGGTCGAAGCATCGTTGTAGGCCGCGGCATGGAAGCCGAGCCAGCCACCGCCGTTTTCCATATATTTCTCCATGGCTTCGCGTTCAGCGCCCGGAGCAGGTGTGGTGTTGATTACGATGACCACGCTGTACTGGCGCAGACGGTCATAATCATAATCGGCCAGCGAAGTGGTGGTTTCCAGAATGTAACCTTCGCCATAAGTCAGCCGATGAAAGAAGTCTATGGCCTGATGCGCGAAATCCACATGAGCCGACTCAGCGGTATCACTGTAATAGAGCAGAGCCTTGAAGCGCGGCGCACGCGCATAATTCGCAGGATAAGCGTTTTCCTGCCCCGACATCGGCAGAACGATCATCACCCAGAGGATGAACAAAATAAATTTTCTCATATTCTACTTAAATATATTATTATAATTAATATATTATTATAATTCTGCAATCAGAGACAGCCACTTGCCGGCCGATGTGACCCATACCTCCTTATAACATGCATTGTTGATATTAGGCCAGTATGGCTCATCGGAGTCGCCCAGCGACCGTATCCCCACAGGCATGGCGCCTGTCTGCTCGCCTGATGAAAAATTGTTAAGCGACGGAAAACGCCGTCCCTCGCCATATATCAACGACTGCGCGAACGGATTCTTGCCCACAGTCCAATAAAGCTGTTCAACCGCTATGCGGCGCAACTCCGCGTCATCGAGACAGCGTGCGCACAAGGCCGCCGCCTTTCCCATCGACATATGCACGGCAAGGTTTCCGTTGAATATATTGAACCATACCGGGAAACGCTTCACATACCAGCCCGGCGCCACGTTCACTCCGTTGGCAATCTGAACCTTGTAACGTTCGGTCGCATCGGCCGGAGGGAAAAGATGAAGCGAATAGAACGCGGCACTGTCGGCATATTCGTTCTGATGATATATCCCGGCAGGAATCATTCCGTAAGGAGCGCTGTATTTCATCAGGCCCTTGATATAGGAGCCATACGCCTCCACCGCCGCATGCCAGCGCACGAAATCCGGATGGTCTGCCTGAGTGTCGCACAAAGCAGTCAGGGCCTGCATGAACAACTGCTCCCTGCTCTGATGAATGAAATGCACCACCGACTTCCGCGCAGTGTCGCGATAGAAAAAACCATACAGTCCGCCATCCGCCACCGGCTCCATCTGCTGGCAGCTGAGCACATACGAGGCATGGCGGCGTGCTTCGGCGGCATAGCTGTCATCGCCTGTAAGCATATACAGCTGCGATGCGGCCCACGATGCTGTGGCCTCCCACTGGCTCGGCCCTGTACAATAGGTATGCTCGTAAGGATTTATCCATCCGCCATACCCGTTCAGGGCAAAATCCCGGCTGGCACAGGCATAGTCTTCCTGTGCGAGGCCGCGCAGATAGCCGGCCAGCATAGGGTCGCTGCCCTCAGCCTCTATTATCCTTGCGGCATAGGCAAGATACGCGGCATAAAGGTAATTGTCGTAGGCACAGTTCTGAACACGCACTGTAAATATGTCGTCGTGCGAATCCACATCATTGTCCTGCCACAGAAGCAGCCCCATGCTGCTTGCATGATAGCCGTCGCCAAGATGCTGCCGCAGCACAAAATCAAGTCCCCACAGCGCCTCTTCCAGCAGTCGGGACGCAAGCTGCGGATTATCCGCCCGGCGGCGCTCGTAAAGTTCCAGCAGCGAGTATACCACATCGGCTGTCTGCAAAGTCTGCTGCGACAGATCGCCCGCATCGTGCCAGCCCCCTGCATAAGGACGGGTTCTGCCGTTGTGACGGCTGAAAAGACCCGTATGGCAGCTGGAATGCACTCCGGGCACCGCGAATCCGCAACGCTGGCAAAAAATGAAGTTAAGCACGCGCCAGCATGACGGTTCCCACAGGCTCTCGTCATCGACCGGAAACTCCCCGCTTTCAAGGCCGCCGCACCTGAGACGATACATGCCCGGCTTGTCGAATCCGCTGAAATCCAGCACTCCATAGCTTCCGGTTGTGGTTGTCTGCCTCTCCACTTCTCCGCGGAACACCGGCCGTCCGGTACGACCGTCGATCAGCTCGAACCCCGAGCCGCTCAGGCTCTCGTTCACAACGGCACTTTTTGCGACTCCGGCGAGATAGCCGCTTGTGGAATATATAATATGTCCGGAATCCGGCATCCATCCGCTCACCTTGTCGGGATTCTCCACATACTGAGCTTCGACACTGCGGATCTTGAAGTCGGCAGTCGACTGTGAAGGCAAATCGCGCCCGTTCACACTCACGCTCAGCGATATGTTCTCTACGGCATCGCGCTGCAGGTCGGCAATTTCGAGATAACGGCGGTTACATTCACCATTACGGAGATGAATCAGATGTGCTCCCGTAGGCTCGTTGAAGCCCGAGGCTCCGCGATGCCCGTTATTGAACATCAGATTGATGTTCACGACTCTCATACCCGGACAATCAGGCTCTATTTCCACACACAGACGGTTATATCCGCCGAGATCCACGCCTCCGAGCGGCAATGTCGCCACGGCATGTCCGTACAACGCGTAATCCGGATCGTCGGGCGAACCTGTGGCTCTGAGCGAGCCGGTGTCGAAATTAACCCGAAGAACGGAATCACCGACAAGACAGGCCTGCTTTCCCGAAACCTGCCACGCCCCTGTGAGCCGGCGTCTCCGCAGCACAGGCTTGGCTTCGGCCTCCGCCTCCGCCGACAGGCTGTAATCGGCCCTCAGCGGCGAATGGACATAACCCGAACGTACAAGGTCGGATTCGAAGTCTGCGGCAAGTGCTCCCATACAGAGCCACATTGCCATTATGGTTATAATCGGATGTTTTCTCACGACAAATAAAACAAAGAGGGAGGAAGAACCCCGGGGAGCATCCCCCCTCTGTGGAATTAATTACTTTTTCGTAGTTCGGAAGGTCTTGTTTTTTCTGCCACAAATTTACCTGAACCTACGGCAGCGAAGGTTGAGAAAATATCACAATTGGTATGTTTTCTATTATCCGGACCTGCAGGCGGCAACAAAACAGACAAAAAGCTGTGGTATGAGAATTCACCACACCACAGCTTTCTGTGCAAACCAACTTTCTACCAGAAGTTGTAATCGGTTCAATTTTCTTTTTCCATCCATGCCGCCGCATCGCGGTCGAAAAGGAACTCGCAATCGGGATGCAGCTGCAGCACCGTGGCGGGAATATCGCTGCTGATATCGGCGGTGAGCATCTGCCTTGCAATGTCGGTTTTGTTTCTGCCGTTCGCCACAAGCACTATGCGGCGGGCATGCATTATATCACGCACACCAAGTGTTACACCGCCAAGACGGTGGTCGGGGGCCGATCCTGTCTCACGGCGTATCCGTGCCTCGAGCACCGGATCCATCTCCGCAAGGCGGCACTGTCCGTTCAGCGGCGAACCGGGCTGATTGAATCCGAGATGCCCGTTCTCACCAAGGCCAAGCATCAGCAGATCTATGCCGCCGCGCCGCGCGATTTCATCGGTGAATTCCCGGCATGACACGCCGAAATCGTCCGATTCCACAGGCAACATCAGGAAGTTGCTTTCAGGAATGCCGAGTTCGTCGATCAGCTCGTTTCGGAGCATGGTATAACATGCCCCCGCATAGTCGCGGTCGACGCCTGTCACCTCGTCAAGGCCGAAAAAAGTAACCTTCGACACATCGAAACCCGCAGCACGATGTATCGAGCAAAGGCTACGGTGTATGTTTCCGGTTGTGCGTCCGGTGGAAAGTCCGATCACCGCACGCGGATTCATTGCTATGGCGGCTGCTATGCGCCATGCCGCCGCGCGATAAAATTCATCGCCGCTGTCTGTAACTGTTATCTTCATACTTCTACCTGGTCGAGCGCCTCCATCGCAACAGCCGCGGCGCCCAGCAGTCCTATGTTCGCAGGGTCGAGCCGTGTAAGCACCACCCCGTTTGTCACAAAGCGCATCGTATGGCGGTGAAGACGCATAAGAATATTATTGAACATCATCGGATCGCTCACTATACCTCCGCCAAGAACCACTGTGTCCGGATCGGTCACACGCACAAGATTCATGATCAGATTCGCAATGGCAAGCGATGCATTCTCCACAAGCACCGTGCAAAGGCTGTCGCCAAGACGTGCAAGTTCGTAGATACGGCGCACATCGACGCGCCCGCTGCCCTGACGGGGTATCTCCAGCGCGGAATCGGGATAATTGTCGCGAAGCAGACGGGCGCACAGGTCGAAACCCGATCCCGAAGCTATTGACTCCACACAATCGGTTCGTCCGCAACAGCACCTGACACCGCAGCACACACCCACCTGGGTATGGCCCACCTCGCCGGCGTTGAAACGGTTTCCGCAGGTTATACGCCCGTCGATCACCGTGCCGGCGGCGATTCCCGTGCCTATGTTGATATAGATGAAATTATCGCTCAACCGTCCGTAGCCCCAGCGTTGCTCGGCAATAGTGGCACTCTTGACATCGTTGTTCAGACGGCACGGCAAACCGAAGGTCGTGCTGATGTCGTAGGCCAGCTCGATCGGCTGCGAACGGTCGGAATCGATCTGCAGCCACCGGCCGTTTTCACTGTCCACACGACCTATCATGCCTATGCCTATGGCCGAGGGAGAGAATCCGGCTCCTTCCGTGCGGAGAAAGTCGCTCAGCGACGACTTTATGATGTCTACTGCCGACTGCTGGTTCACATAGCCTGTGCTGTAGCGCTTCCTTGCAAGAATGTTGCCGGAAGAGTCAACAACACCGATGAGTAGCTTGGTGCCCCCGAAGTCCAGTCCTAAATATGTTTCCATGTGATGAATATGATTTGGTCCGGTGGCAAATTTAGCGGGTATTACCGGTTTTCGGGTTTAAAAATCGCCCGAATAGGTGTATTTATCACCTATATTTTGCTCGGACTCACACCAAACTGCTTCTTGAAACATGTGCTGAAATATTTAGGATCGGAGAACCCGGTCATATAGGCCACCTCACTGATAT